>JBDTQN010000051.1:0-11815 GCA_039932215.1 Pseudolysinimonas sp.
TCGTCCTCGGCTCGATCGGTGACCCGTTCACCGCGGTGCTGACGGACATGTGGGCCGCTCAGGCGCCGATCTACACTGTCGATGGTGACGGCAACTTCACTGCCGACTTCTCGGATGACCACACGACGCGCATGATCGCCCTCCTGGACCACATGTTCGCGAACGGCACTCTGACGCTCGATGGACTGTTCACACCCGACTGGGCGGCGAACCACAAGACCACGACGCTCGGCATCCCCGGACCGACGTGGTTCATCGGCGCGGTCATCCAGAACCCTGACAGCCTCGCCGCTGAGCCGGGCACCTGGGCCGCTGGCACTCCGTTGCACTGGGAGGGCGAAGACATCAACACCGGCAACGTCGGTGGTGGCTTCTGGTACGGCTCGAGCCACTCGGCAAACCTCGAAGCAGTGGGCAAGTACCTGCAGTACGCGACGAGCGGTCCGAAGTCTGTCGAGCTGATCACCGGCCTGCCGGCGTACGAGTCGACCGCGAGCGAGTGGTTGGACGTGCAGGTCGACAGCGGATACTGGGCCAACGAGACCGAATTCAAGGACGTCGTCACCGGCGCGGCCAGCAGCATCTGGCCCGGATGGGGCGCGACGCTCTCCTTCAGCTCCGAGCCTGCTTGGGCTGAGATCGTGGCTCCGGCGCTTGCTGATGGCAAGACCATCGCCTCGGTTGTCGACGAGTGGAAGACGCGCTACGAGAACGACGCCCAGGTCAACGGCTACACGGTCAAGTAGAGAAGACAACTCACATCTCTACTGACCTCACGTCCCTCGCTGCCGCTCCCTCACGGGGGCGGCAGCGGGGGACTCCCCGACTCCGGCAGAGCCGCACCGGCGCCCAGGCCTACATCGGCTACACATTCTCCAGCGGCTACGTTTTGCTGCTCCTGGCCTTCGGTGTCGGGCCGATGGTCTACGCGCTGTACCTCGCTTTCACCAAGCGCGGAGCGTTCGTCGGGCTTGACAACTTCGTCAAGGTGTTCGGCGATTTCCGGTTCTTCCCGGCTGTGCAGCACGTCGCGCTCTTCGTCGCCATCTGGCTGGTGAGCCTCATCGTGCTCGTGGTCGTGCTGGCGATCATCGTCCACGGCGTGCGAGGCAGGGCGGTGTCCGCGACGGCCCGATTCCTGTTCTACATCCCCGGAGCGTTTGCCGGGTCGGCGAGCGTTCTGATCTGGCTCTTCCTGCTCGACCCGAGCGTGAGCCCCATTGCGACTGTGCTGCACCAATTCGGATTCGACAGCTTCATCACAACGGTCGCCCAACCCAACCTTCCGGTGATCTTCACGGTCATCGCGTTCTGGGCCGGTGCCGGTGGATGGATCATCATCATGTACGGCGCGCTCAACACGATCTCATCCGATGTGATGGAGGCCGCCCGCATCGACGGTGCCGGGCCCCTGAAGACGGCGTGGTATATCCAGATCCCGCTCATGCGAAAGTGGATCGTCTACATGGCCATCGTCTCGCTCGCTGCGGGAAGCCAGTTGTTCGTCGAGCCCAGGGTTCTCAGCCAGGCGAGTCGGGGCGTTGTCCCGAAGGACTACTCGCTCAATCAGCTTGCCTACCAATTCGCCTTCGGTACCCAATCGGACTACAACGGGTCGGCGGCGATTTCGCTCCTCCTGCTGGTCGTCGCGGCGGGCCTTGCAGCCATCTTCGTCTTCAGAGGAGGACTCTTTGACCGCGACTAGTCTGCGCGTCGTTCCCTCGGCGCCGGCTCCCGCGCGTTGGCTGGGGCGCGTTGTCGTAGGTGCCGTTCTCGTGTTCTTCAGCGTGTTCTTCGTGCTGCCTTTGGCGTGGCTGTTGCTTGCGCCGACGAAGTCCCAGACTCAACTCACCGGCCTCAACGGCGAGGGGCCGTTCCATTTCGGGTCGTTCGAGCAACTCGCTGAGAACTGGAACACCCTGGTCAGCTTCCAGGACGGCATCATCTGGACGTGGCTCGGCAATTCGGTGCTGTACTCCGGGGTCGCCCTCGTGGTCACGATTGTCGTGACGATTCCCGCGGGCTATGCCCTCGCGATGACCACCTTCAAGCTTCGTCGGCTCGTGCTCATCACGACGCTGATGGTGATGCTGATCCCGAACACGGCGCTCGCGCTGCCGATCTTCCTCGAACTCACCGCGATTCATCTGGTCGGTACGCCGCTCGCCGTGATCCTCCCGTTCGCCTTCTTCCCGTTCGGCGTGTATCTGGCGTACATCTATTTCTCCACGACGATGTCGCGCGACCTGCTCGATGCGGCCCGTATCGATGGTGCCGGCGAGTTCCGGGTCTTCACCAAGATCGCCATGCCTCTGGCAACCCCCGTGATCGCGCTCGTCGGCTTCTTCAACTTCGTCAACAACTGGAACAACTACTTCCTCCCGTTCATCACGCAGCCCGGGTCGCGAAAGATGCCCGTACAGGTGGGCTTGGCAGAGCTGCTCTCGAACACGCCCACGTTCAACCCGACCAACGTCGCCTCGCTGACGATCAGCCTTCCGCAGTTGGCGCTCGCGACACTCATTTCCGTGGCTCCCGTGGTGGTGGTCTTCTTGTTCTCGCAGCGCTTCCTGGTGACTGGACTGACGGCAGGCGCCACGAAGGAATGACCGGTGTCCTGCGGTTCGGCATGGCCGCGCGAATGGTCCCCGAGAAACGCGAGCAGTACCTCGAGCTGCATCGCGCCGTGTGGCCGGCCGTCGAGAACACCATCCGTGTCTGCGGCATCCGCAACTTCACGATCTTCGTCCTCGGCGACGTGCTCTTCGGCTACTACGAGTACGTCGGCGACGACTACGAGGCCGATCAGGCCCACATGGCGGCGGATCCCTCGACGCAGGAGTGGTGGGCGCTCACGGCGCCGTGCCAGCTGCCCTTCGAAACCGGCTCTTCAGCGGCGAACTGGCAGCAGCTCGAAGAAGCCTGGCATCTGGACTGAGTTCAGCCGTGCTTGGCGTTGGGCAGTCGGCGACGCTGCCACGCGACGACGATGTGGTTCTGCATGGCGGCCGCCGCTTCGGTGGGATCGCCCGACTCGATCGCGGTCAGCACACGGCCGTGTTCGAGAAACGTCTGCCGGAACATCTCCGCGGTCGGCGACCCGGTGAAGCGCTGGCTCGCCCGAGCGCGCTGGAACAGGATCTTGGTGATGTTCTCGGCCAGGCGGTTGCCCGACAGAGTCATGATCAGGGCGTGGAAGTCGAAGTCGGCCTGGTTGTAGGCGTCTTCGTCATCGATCGTGGCGGCCATGTGCGCGTACGCGGCCCGCAGCTGCTCGAGGTCAGCGTCGCTGTGACGGGATGCGACCTCGGCCGACATTGAGCCTTCGAGGGCGCTGCGCACCGTCGCCAACTCATCGAGCACGCCGAGCGAGGAGTCGTTCTCGAGCAGGACCGAGAGCACGACCGGGTCGAGGATGTTCCACGACGCTGAAGGCTGGGCCAACGTGCCGCGGCCCTGCGCGACGGTCACCAGGCCCTTCTCCTCGAGGCGTTTGACCGATTCCCGGATCACAGTGCGGCTGACGCCGAAGTGAGCGCTGAGATCTGCTTCGGGGGGCAGCGTCTCGCCCGGCGCGACCTCGCCGGTGACGATGGCGCTGACCAGGTCATGCACGACCGCGACGCCCAGACGTGCGGCGGGGATGCGTGCGTCTTCGGTGCCCAGGAACGAGCGACCACCGGGCGCGCGGGATGCCTCGCTCATTCGGTCAGTGTAGCGAGCCCGGCGCCGCAGCCCTGATCGTTGCGCGGCATCAGTCGGCAGTGTTGACAGGGCTGTCGGCGACGAGTCGCAGGCCGGCTCGCTGGGACCGCACATGCGGTCCGTCGGGCGTGGCCCACGACGCCGGACGCTGGTGTTGCGCGATCACGGCCTCGTCGACCGCGACACCGTTTCCGGGAGCGTCTCCGAGGATGATGCCGCCGTCGGAGAACTCCTGATCGATCGTGATTCCGAACGGCGACCCCACGTCTTGCACCTCGGCCGAGAGATGGTTCGGCACCGCCGCGGCCGCCGCGGCGACGGACGGGTTCGCCGACAGGCCGACGGGGCTGACGGGAAGCACGTGCGAGTGGGCCGCATAGGCGACGCGAAAGAAATGGGAGATGCCCCACACGCAGGCGGCCTGGACGATATCGACCGCACCCTTCTGGAACAGCGGGGCGTACTGCTCGAGACCCGTGAGGTTCTCGCCGGTCGCCACCGCTGCCTTGATGGAACGTGTCAGGCGCGCATGGCCGTCCGCGTCCCAGCGGCGCAGGGGCTCTTCGATCCAGGTCAGGTCGTGGTGTTGCTCGATGGCGGTGACGTACCGCACAGCCTGCTTGAGGTTCCACGACTCGTTGGCGTCGAGCATGATCGCGGGGCGCGACGTGTTGAGAGACAGCGCGTCAGCGACGATCCCGAGGCGCCGGATGTCGGCCTCCAGATCTCGACCGCCCTTCAGCTTGCCGCTTGTGAACCCGCGCGCCGCCATCCCGCCGTACCAGCTGGCGAGTTGCTCGTCGCTGAGCGCGATGTCGAGCCCCGAGGCGTACCCGGTCACGAATCGGTCGCGTGCCCCGAGCAGCTTCCAGAGAGGCTGGCCGGCTGCCTTCGCCTTGATGTCCCAGATGGCCATGTCGAGAGTGCCGATGCCCCCGAACGTCGCGCCCGCGTGGCCGGACTTGAAGACGCGAGCGAGCATGCGGTCATAGAGGGCCGTGACGGCGTTGGGGTCTTCTCCCTCGATCGCGGGAAAGAGTCGGTCGATGTCGTGCGCCGAGCCCGTGCCGACCCCGGTGATCCCTTCGTCGGTCTCGAGAAGGACGATCGGCACCTCGGTCAGGCCCGATTCGATGAAGCCGTTGACGTCGCCGACCGGCCGACCCCAGTCCTGGAATGTCCGCAGCGTGCGATAGCCGGTGATCTTCATATCGTCCTTGATTCGTCGACCGCAGGCTGTGGCCCACTCGAAAACAGCATACATCACATGTTATGCTGCGGACGAGGAGGGCAGCCATCCGAAATCGATCGCTCCGACGCGGCCCGTTGCTCACCGAAGTCGGCCTGGGCACCTCCTCGTTCGGCAACCTCTTTCACGAGATCTCTGACGACGACAGTCACGCTGCCGTCGATGCGGCATGGGCCGGCGGGATCCGCCACTTCGATACCGCACCGCATTACGGGCTCGGCTTGGCAGAGACACGACTCGGACAGGGATTGCGGGGGCGTCCGCGCGATGACTTCGTGATCTCGACGAAGGTCGGCCGACTGCTCGTCCCATCTCCCGAACGGTCGCACGAACTCGATTCGGCAGAGGGTTTCATGGTTCCCGCCCACTCAGAGCGCCGGTGGGATTTCAGCCGCGACGGCATCCTGCGGTCGCTGGACGCCAGTCTCGACAGGCTCGGCCTCAACGACGTCGACATCTTGTACCTGCACGACCCCGACCAGCATTGGGAGGAGGCGTCGACGACCGGAATCGACACACTGATCGAGCTGCGCGACCAGGGTGTCACCCACGCGATCGGCGTCGCGATGAATCAGTCCGCCATGCTCACCCGATTCCTGGGCGGCTACGACATCGATGTGGTGATGGTCGCCGGACGTTACACGCTGGTGGATCAGTCCGCAGCGGACGATCTGCTGCCCGCGGCAGCCGAGCGCGGAGTCGGCGTCGTCGCGGCGGGCATCTACAACTCGGGCCTGCTGTCACAGCCGCGAGTACCTGACGACGCATCGTTCGAGTACCGCGCCGCATCGCCCGACCTGATCGAGCGCGCGCGTGCCATCGCGGCCGCGAGCGAGCGACACGGGGTCACGCTCCCCGATGCAGCCGTGCAATTCCCCCTGCGGCACCCCGCGGTCGTCTCCGCCATGATCGGTGCGCGCAATGGGCCCGAAGCGACCGCGGTGGTCGAGCGATACGACGCGCGCGTACCCGACGGGCTCTGGGACGAACTCGCGGTGGCGGACCGCGTGACCACCCACGGGTGATCGCTCGCGCCTCACTCGCTAGGACGCGGTGCGGATCCTGACCTCGCGCTCCATGCGCTTCTCGTGGCGCTGTCGGCCCTTGACGGCCTCGAGTTCGCGCGTCTTGGGTGGCGCGTTCGTGACCAACTCGTCCAGCATCCGTCGCGTCGCCACGGCGATCTCGTCGATCGCGCGGTCGAACGCGGGGGTGTTCGCCCGCGAGGGATGCGTCGACCCGCTCACCTTGCGGACGAACTGGAGGGCCGCCTCCCGGACCTCGTCGTCGGTGGTGGCGGGCACGAAGTTGTGGAGGCATCGGATGTTCCGGCACATGCCGCCGACGATAGCCGAGGTCGTCGGGATCGACCATGATGCATGGGTATGGCCGTGGTCGACGACGTTCGCGCCCTGGGCGCCGAGCTCGAACGCTCGTACCAGGTGTACGTGCGCGGTCGGCTGAAGTTCCGCGTCGGGCAACTGGTCTACGTGGCGTTCTCGCTCGATGAGACCGTGATGGGGTTTGGCTTTCCCAAAGACGAGCGGGCTGCGCTCGTCGGAGGCGATCCGGTGAAGTTCCAATTGCCGTCCGAATCGGACATGCGCTTCCACTGGGTGCACGCCGAGCTGGCGGCACTGGAGGCGGCGGAGGCCCGTGAATTCGTCGTCGACGCGTGGCGGATGGTGGTTCCCCAGAAGGTGTCGCGCGCCTACGACCTCGCCCATCCCGACGGCCCGGGCTGACCCGGCTCCTGGTCGTCGTGTCGCCGGTGCGTGGGAGCATCCGGCAGGACCGGTCGACGGGAGGCGCGCATGCGTGGTGAGGCGACCGTGCTGCACGCCGACCTCGACGCGTTCTACGCCTCGGTCGAGCAGCGCGATGCGCCAGAACTGCGCGGCAGGCCGGTGATCGTCGGCGGCGGGGTGGTGCTCGCGGCGAGCTACGAGGCGAAGGCCCGTGGTGTGCGCACGGCGATGGGCGGCAGACAGGCATTGCAGCTGTGTCCGGATGCCGTGGTCGTTCCGCCGCGGATGGACGCGTACTCGGCGGCCAGCCACGATGTGTTCGCGATCTTCCGCGACACGACACCGCTCGTCGAGGGCATCTCGATCGACGAGGCCTTTCTCGAGGTCGGTGGTCTGCGGCACATCGTCGGCACGCCCGAACAGGTGGCCGTGCGTCTGCGGGAGCGGGTGCGGGTGGAGGTCGGGTTGGCCATCTCGGTCGGGATCGCGCGCACGAAATTTCTCGCCAAGGTGGCGAGCGCGGTGAGCAAGCCCGACGGGCTGCTCGTGGTCGAACCCGAGCGCGAGCAGGCGTTCCTGCTCCCCCTGCCGGTGGAGCGGCTCTGGGGTGTCGGCAAGGTGACGGCCGAGAAGCTGCACCGGCTCAACATCCACACGGTCGGGGAGCTGGCCGAGCTCGAGGCGGCGACCGCCGAGCGCCTGCTGGGCAAGGCGACCGGGGCTCACCTGCACGCACTGGCGCGTCTGCGCGATCCGCGCCCGGTCGACACGACGCGGCGCCGGAGTTCCGTCGGCTCGCAGCGCGCCCTCGGCCGCCGCCCCCGTACTCCGGACGAGCTCGACCTCATCCTCACGCAGCTCGTCGACCGGCTGGCCCGCCGCCTGCGCGACGGCGACCGCGTCTGCCGCACCGTCGTGCTACGGCTGCGATTCGGCGACTTCGTGAAGGCGACGCGATCGCACACCGTCGGCTCGGCGACCGACCGAACCGCCGTGCTGCTCGCCGTCGCGCGGGGGTTGCTGGCCGCGGCTCAGCCCGAGATCGCCGAGCGAGGCATCACGCTCATCGGCATCTCGTTGTCGCAGTTGCGGCGCACCGACGACCTCCAGCCCGAGCTGCCGATCGATTGGGAAGAGGGGGCTCGGCTCGACACGGTGCTCGATGCTGTACGCGACAGGTTCGGCGCGGCATCGGTCGCTCGTGCTGCCCAGCTCGGCCGCGATCCGGGCTGGTCGACGCCGCTGCTGCCCGAGCACGAGTGAGCTGCCTAGCCGCCCAGGTGGCGGGCGCGAAGTTCTTCCATCAACTCCTCATCGCGCAGGTGCGACTCGTCCCCGACGCCACTGCCGGGCCGCCAGTCGCGACCCCAGTCGCCGAGGGCTGACAGAACAGGGACGGTGCGGATGCCGGCCTCGGTCAGGCTGTAGCGCGCTCGCTGCCCGCGGGCTGCCGTGCCGCGAGCGAGGATGCCGGCTTCGACGAGTCGCACGAGGCGGTCGGCGAGGATGTTCGACGCGATGCCCTCCGCCGATCCGGTGAGCAGCGCGCGGAAGTAACGGCGGTCGAAGAAGATGACATCGCGCAGGATGAGCAGCGTCCAGCGATCCCCGAGCGCCTCGACCGCGGCGCCGATCTGGTCGGATCGTGGTTCCACGACTCCTCCTTGACAGGTCTTCTGCCCCCAATATAGTGGTTGCAGATCGCAATCACTATTCGAAGGGGAAAGCCGATGGGTCGCTTCGTGTACGGGATGAACGTGTCCCTCGACCTGCGGATCGAGCAGGTCCCCGGCGATGACGGGGCAGGTGAGTGGCTGCGCATCGACGAGCAGCTGCACCGCGCCTGGAACGACGAGGTGCGATCGCTCGCGTTGCTCGTTCAGGGCCGCATCATCCACGAGGTCATGGAGCAGGCCTGGCCTCGGGCGCGCGAAGACGCTTCCCTGCCCGACTACATGCACGAGTACGCCGACCTCTGGCTCGCGAAGCCCAAGGTGCTGGTGTCGCGCACACGCCAGAGCGCCGAGCACCACACGCGGATCATCGGCGGCGACGACGCCATCGAGCAGCTCGCCGCCCTGCGAGACGAGACCGACGGGTCGATCGGCGTGGGCGGCGCGACCCTGGCGACCCAGGTTCTGCGGGCGGGATTGCTTGACGAACTGGTGCTCGCGACCCACCCCACCGTCCTCGGCTTCGGGCGCCCCCTGTTCGATGATTACGACCGTCCGATCGACCTCGATCTGCTCGAGCAGCGATCGTTCGACTCGGGGGTGACGTGGCACCGGTACGCCGTCCGCGGCGCGAGAGAGGCGAGCTGATGCTGCTGACGGAGGTCGCAGACGGAGTGCTCGTGCATGTGAGCGAGTTCATGCAGAGCAATGCCGTGGTCGTCGAGGGCGCCTCGGGCGTGTTGGTCATCGACGCCGGGATCTATGAAGATGAGCTGGCCTGCCTGGCGGACGACCTGGCACAGTCGGGCCGGGCGGTCGTCGCCGGATTCTCGACGCACCCGCACTGGGACCATCTGCTGTGGCACCCGCGCCTCGGCGACGTGCCGCGCTACGCCACCGCGCTCGCCGCCGCGACCGCGCGCGACCGCCTCGCTGGTGGGGTGGATGCGGTGGCGAAGGCCGCCGGAATCCCCGAGAACGTGCCGTTCGACCTTCTCGGCGATGTCACCGGCCTGCCCGCTGAAGCTGCGCGGATCCCCTGGGACGGCCCCGGCATCCGGATTCTCGAACACCGCGCGCACGCGCCCGGCCATACCGCACTGCTGATCGAGGGAGCCGGCGTTCTGGTCGCCGGCGACATGCTTTCTGACGTGCTCATCCCCATGCTCGACCTCAACGGCACCGCTGACCCGATCGAGGACTATCTCGCCGCACTCGAGCTGATCGAGAGTGAGGCGCCGGATGCCGGGGTCGTCATCCCCGGGCATGGTTCCGTGGGCGACGAGGTCGAGCTGCGAGCACGCATCGCGCGGGATCGCGCGTACGTGCGGGCATTGCGGGATGGCCAGGACATCGAGGATCCGAGGGTCGGGCCCGACGCTGCCGCCGGCTGGGAGTGGGTGGCCGACATGCATGCGGGTCAGGCACAGCGGCTCGCCGCAAGGTAGCGAGCCCTAGCCTGGGGGGCGATGGATCACACTCAGCTTCGACGTTTCGCCGCGGCGGCGCGGCATCTGCACTTCGCGCACGCCGCCCGCGAGCTGGGTATTCCGCGCGCGACGCTCATCGCCTCGATCCGCGATATGGAGGAGCAGCTGGGCTACGAGTTGTTCGACTCGAGTGCGACGTCGACCCGCCTGACGCCCGCCGGCGAGACGTTCCTCGTCGACGCCCAGCGTCAGCTCGAAGCGTCGGCGAAGGCGGCGGCCGCGTCCGCTGCGAAACCGGGCGGCAAGGCGAAGGCCTCGAAGGGAAAGGGACGAGCGCCCGCGGTGAAAGGCGTGAAGAAGCCGGGGCGTCCCCGGCAGGGGCGCTAAGCACAGCTCCTCTTGACGGGGCACTTGTTTTTTGCAAGTATCGGATTCATGACCTCCATGTTCGTTAACCTGCCCGTCACCGACCTCGAGCGCGCGAAGTCGTTCTACACGGCGTTCGGCTTCAAGCTCAACCCCGCGTTCAGCGACGACAACGCCGCCTGCGTGATCGTCGAAGACGACCACAACTTCATCATGCTGCTGACCCGTGAGTACTTTCAGACCTTCACCGACCTGCCGCTCGGCGACCCGGCCGCGAGCCCGGCGACCTCGACCGCGATCTTCCTCGAGACGCGCGACGCGGTCGACGAAGCCGCCGCTGCGGGGCTCGCTGCGGGCGGCGCGGAGCCGCGTCCCGCCGCCGACTACGGGTTCATGTACCAGCGCGGATTGACCGACCCCGACGGCAACATCATCGAATTCGGCTGGATGGACCCGGTCGCCGCCGCGCAGGGTCCCGAAGCCTACGCCGACCAGCGGGCCTGAGGCCGGGCACCGGAGCGCTCATGGCCGCCCGCGACTACGGGCAATACGACGGCATCACCCGCGCGCTCGAGATCGCGGGTGAACGCTGGTCGCTGCTCATCATTCGCGACCTGCTCGTCGGCCCCCGCCGCTACGGCGAGTTGGCCGCGGGTCTGCCGCGCATCCCGAGCAACATCCTGGCGGCGCGGCTCAAAGAGCTGCAGGCGGCGGGCGTGATCCGCCGGGCGCCGCGCTCGCGCATCATCATCTACGAACTGACGGAGTACGGCCGCGAACTCGAGCCCGTGGTGCTCGCGCTCGGGGCCTGGGGCTTCAAGGCGCTCGACGACCCGCGCGACGAGCAGATCGTCACGCCCGACTCGATGACGATTACCCTGCGCACGGCGTTCCGGTCCGACGTCGCGGCCGACCTGCCGGCGACCGCGTATGCGGCGAGCTTCGGCACGTCGGGATTGCTCGTCCGGGTCGACGGAACCGCGCTCGACGTGCGGCGCGGGGACGGACCGGTCGACCTCGCCTTCGCGGCCGGCCCCGGCATCCACCGGATCATCTCGGGTGAGCTGTCACCCGAGCGCGCGATCGCCAGCGGCGTCGTCGAGGTGCTGAGCGGTCGCGCGGCCTTGCTCGATCGCTTCGCGACCACGTTTCATCTCACGGCCTGATCGGCGAGTACTCGAGGCTGCGCAATGGCTCGGTGCAGACGATTGGATGCTGAGACGACCGCCTGCAGGCGTGCCGATTCCGCATCCGCCGCCACGCCCACGCCCCATCGTGTGGTCTCGCCGACGCGGCACGACACGTACGCGGCGCACGTGCCGTCGAGCGGTTGATCCTGCGTATCCGCGAGGGTGAGCTCGATCCCGAGCGTGCGCAGACCGTCCACGAGTGCGGCGGCTTTCGACGTTCCTGAGCCGCCGATGCGACGCACCTCCGCGCCGACGCGCATGCGGCCGTCGAGCGTGATGCGGCCGTCGAGCCGGTCCGACGATGTGTAGGAGAGGAGCTCGTAGCGCGATCGGCTTTCGCTCGAACGGTTTGTGGGTGGGAGGTATTCGTCTTGGAAGATGTGCCAGATCTGTTCGCTTGTGACTTCGCCGCCTTCGGCGTCGGTTTTGGCTTGCACGACGCCGGAGAACTCGA
>JBDTQN010000052.1:0-11758 GCA_039932215.1 Pseudolysinimonas sp.
CGACTCCCTGCCGGCGATCCTGCAGATCCTCGTCGCGGTCGCCGCGTCCTACTCCATCGCGCACTGGGCGCTGGGTCACGAGTTCCCCATCCTGGCCGTCACGGTGACGATCACCTCGCTCGGCTTCACCCGCGACGCCCGCCCGCGCCGCGTCGCGGAATCGGTGCTCGGCATCGTGGTCGGCATCGCGCTCGCCGACGGGCTGTCGCTGCTGTTCGGAAAGGGACTCTGGCAGCTGATCTTCGTGCTGCTGGTCGTGTTCATCGTGGGGCGCGCGATCTCACCCAACCCCGGATTCGCGGTCGCCGCGGCCGTGCCGTCAGCGCTGGTCGTGCTCATCCCCGACCCAGAAGGCGGGCCATTCACCCGCAGCCTCGACGGTCTCGTGGGTGGGGTGATCGCGCTGCTGGTCACGGCGCTCGTTCCGCGCGACCCTCGCCGCGCCGAGCTGCGCGACGCCCGCACCCTGTTCTCGGTCTTCGGCGAGTCGATCGCCTCGATCGTGGATTGCCTCGTCGACGCCGAGCCGGCGGCGGGCGAACTGGCCCTGGGTCGACTGCGTCGCACTCAAGGGCTCGTCGATTCCTGGCGGGTCTCGCACGACACCGCGATCTCGGTGGCGCGCATCTCGCCGTTCCTGCGGCGATTCGTGCCCGAGCTGCAGCGCCACGGGCGCGTGCTCGAGGCGGCCGACCTCACCTCGCGGCATCTGCGGCACGTCGCGCGCCGCTCCGAGTTCTTGGTGCGCGACGGCGTTCCGCGTCCCGCGCTCGCCGGCGTGATCGGCGAACTCGCCACCGGCGTTCGGCTGCTCGGTGAGGAGTTCGACGACCCGCTGCAGGTCGGTGCGGCCCGCTCCCTGCTCACCGATCTGGCGCGCCGCCTCGACCCCGGCATCGTGATGCCGGATGCCGGGGTCGCCGAATCGTCGATCCTGGTGCTGTTGCGCCCCCTGACCGTCGACCTGCTGGTGGGGACCGGCATGGACCTCGAAGAGGCGCGGGGGCTGCTGCCCCGGTTGTGATTCAGCCCGCGTCACTCACCGGGCGCGACAGCATCCCACGGGAGGGTCAGCTCGCCGAGGCGCCAGCGCGTGCGGCCGTCGCGCACCGGCCACCCGGCGTCGCGCAGCGACTCGACCGTCGCGAGCCACCGTTGTGTCGCGCCGTACACGGCCAGGGGAGCGGAGATCGCCCAGCGCCGGTCGAGGTCGGCGAGCAGGGTGTGGATGCGCTCGCCCGGCACGTTCCGGTGGATCAGGGCCTTCGGCAGGCGCTCCGCGACGATCGACGGCTGCTCGAGCTCGGCCAGGCGCAGCGAGATCGTGAACGTGCGCGGGCCGGACGGGTCGAGCGTCACCCAGCTCGCGACGCGGCCGACCTCGTTGCACGTGCCCTCGACCAGCAGCTCGCCCGGCTGCAGGCGCGCGCGCATGGTGGCCCAGGCATCCTGAACCTCGCTTTCGTCGTACTGCCGCAGCACATTGAGGGCGCGGATCACGGCCGCGGGACGCCCGGTCGGGATCTCGAAACCGCCCAGCCGGAACGTGACGCCGTCTCGCGTGGCGGCCGACGCGATGCGCACCCGCTCGGGATCGATCTCGAGCCCCACGACCTCGACGTCGGGTCGCACTCTCGCGAGGCGGTCGCGCAGCTCGAGCGTCGTCGTCGCTGACGCCCCGTATCCCAGGTCGACGACGAGCGGATCGTCGGTGCGCCGCAGCTCGGGCTGAACCGCGATCCAGCGGTCGATGCGCCGCAGACGGTTGGTGCCCGTGGTGCCGCGCGTGATGCGCCCGACGGGTTTGGCCATACTTGAGCGTATGAGCACACTCATTCTCTTGCGTCACGGCAACTCCGACTGGAACCAGAAGAACCTCTTCACCGGCTGGGTGGATGTGCGGCTGAGCGAGCAGGGCGTGACCGAGGCGAAGCGAGCGGGCGAGCTGCTCGCCGAGTCGGGCCTGAAGCCGCTGATCTCGTACACGAGCGTGCTGACCCGCGCGATCCAGACCGCCGATCTCGCGCTGCTCGGCGCCGATCGTGCGTGGATCCCGGTCAAGCGCAGCTGGCGCCTCAACGAGCGGCACTACGGCGCGCTCCAGGGTCTGGACAAAGCCGAGACCCTCGAGAAGTACGGGAACGAGCAGTTCATGGAGTGGCGCCGCAGCTTCGACGTGCCGCCGCCGCCGCTCGACGACGACGCCGAGTACTCGCAGGTGCACGACGAGCGCTACGTCGGCATCGATGGCGAGATCCCGCGCACCGAGAGTCTCAAGATCGTGATCGACCGGATGCTGCCCTACTGGCAGTCCGACATCATCCCGTCACTGCGTCAGGGCACCGTGCTCGTGACCGCGCACGGCAACTCCCTGCGGGCGCTGGTGAAGCACCTCGACGGCATCGCCGACGACGCGATCGCCGAACTCAACATCCCCACCGGCATCCCGCTCGTCTACGAACTCGGCGACGACTTCATGCCGACGAAGCCGGGCGCGTACCTCGACCCCGAGGCGGCTGCCGCCGGTGCTGCCGCCGTCGCGAACCAGGGGAAGAAGTAACGTTCGAGATCGGGTTCGCCGTCGAGGTCGATCCCGAGTTCCCGGGAGACGGCGGTGATCCGCCGCAGCGCATCCCGGCCGGACTCCCGCGAGTGGGCGGTGTGCTGCGCATCACACCGCTCGACGGCCAGCCCTGGGATGTTGCGGTCGGCGCACCGAACTGGTGGCGGACTCCGGTCCCGACCGAGATCGCGTTCATCTCCGACGGGCACGGCTTCGTGGTCGACGTCGTGACCCATGAGGTGCGGGTCGACGTGCCCGGCGTCATCCGGATCACGGAGGACGAACGCCACGATCTCGTTCTGCTCATCGAAGACGGGGTGATGACCGCGGTGGGCCCCCACGGCATCCGGTGGCGCAGCGATCTAGCCATCGGCGATCTGAAAGTGCGTGCGATAGATGCCCGCGGCATCCGCTGCAGTGGCTTTCTGACCCAGAGCGACGTCTACCGGGGGATTCCCACGCTGTTCATCGTCGAGCCGAACCACGGCACGCTCGTTCGCGTGGAATAGACGGGTCGCTGCTCGTTCGCAGTTAGGCCGCGACCGGCGGGTCGACATACCCGTCAGACAGGTGGCTGCGCTGGATGGCACCGGCGACCGCGCGCGCGAGCCAGGCGATGGCCACTCCGAGGGCGCCGGCGAGCGGGATGAGCACCAACTGCGACAGCAAGGCCGGGGCGCCGTTGAACGCGAGAGCGAACGGCACGACCCCGCCGAGGATGGCGAGCAGGAGGAACAGGTAGCTCACCGCCGGTCGCTCGCGCACGATCAGCCAGCCGAGGGCGGTGACTAGCGGCACGATGAACGACGAAGGCGTCACGAAACCGCTCACGAACGGCATCGGCCCGCCGGCTCCCGTGAGCCTAGCGACGACCAGCACGAGCCAGACGAGCACCAGCACGAGAACCAGCACGACGGCGATCACCCGCCGCCCGGACGTGGCCGGCGCGACGGCGAGACCGAAGAGGATGACGGCGACAGCGAACACGAACTGAAGGAGGAAGTACGCCGTCTGTTCGGGCGCGAACGACGAGACGCCGCCGAGCGCGATCGCCAGCTGCGACACGTTCGCGTTCAGAAGGAGATATCCGCCCAGCACCAGGGCGGTGATCGCGGCGCCGTAGCGGCCCTCGTACGTGAACCGGGGTGAGAACGTCAGACGGCGGGTCGGCTCGACCCAGGTGCCGCGGAATCCGGGGGCCGGTGCAGGGGTGGGAACAGTGCTCATCTTTTCAACGTAGCCGCGGCCCGAGACCCGGTCGAGGTGCGCTGGGAGTCACCTGGTAAGGAGTTACGGCGCGACGGCCTTCTGGATCGAGTCGATCCATCGCACCACGTCGAGCGCAACGGGTGTGGTCACCACGAGCAGGGTCAAGATGCCGGTGATACCGACGATCCCGCCGACGACGACCAGCGTCCACTGCGTGCGCGTGCCGTGGGTGGCGTGCGCCTCCTGTTCGTCGAGCAGCTCGTCGAGGTCGACGATCGGCGGCTCTTCGTACACGGACATGCGGGCAGACTAACCCAGGTCGGCGACGTGCGCGCGATCGTGGTTGCGTCGCATGACCGATGCCCCCGTCGGGTGCCGAGAACGACGCTACGGATATGACATTCCTGTTGATCACCATCGGCGGCCTCGCCGCCGCGTCCCTGGTCGCGACCTTCCGCGCCCTCGCCCGTGACGGCTACCGTCGCGTCCCCACCCGCATGTCCACCTCGACGCTCAGGCGTCCCGAGACCGTCAATGCAGACGCTACGAACGAGACACCCACGCCGCGACTTCTGCTCGCCGAGACGCCCCGAGTTTCGCGAGAATGTGCTCCACGTGTGTCGATGCCGTCTTCGGCGCGATGACCAACCGTTCGGCGATCTCGCGGTTCGTGGCGCCCTCGGCGATCAGCTGGGCAACCTCGAATTCGCGAGCCGTCAACGGTCCGCTCGCGGTGTCGGCTGATGGGTCGAGCTTGATGCTGTCGGCCAGCCGCACGAGCAAGGTGGCGCCTGCATCACCGGCCCGGCGCCGCGCATCCGCGGCCAGCCGGGTCGCCTCGCCGGCCCGTCGGCCGCGCACGGCGCATCGGGCGAGGTCGATCAGGGCGGTCACGCCCTCCCACAGCCGGCCGCGCTCGTCCCAGGCGGTGCTGGCCTTCTCGAGAAGCTCTTTCGCCTGGGTGGCTCTGCCCTCGGCCTGATGGATCAGACCCTCTGCGTGATCCAGTGCCGCGAGGGTGCCGGGGATGCTGCGGCGGCGGATCAGCACGGCGCAGCGTTCCAGCCACGAGCGTGCGGCGGCGCCGTCGCGGTTGGCCAGGTGCGCGCGCGTGCCGGTCACGACGAACGGGAACAGGTTCGACGCGTCGCCGATCGCCTCGGAGAGGGTGTAGCCGCGCTCGCACAGGGCGATGGCCTCGTCGTAGTTCTGTTGGTGCAGTGCCACCTCGGCCAGCCCCCACAGCGCGGGGGAGATGCGCTGGATCTCGTCCATCTGCTCACCGAGGTCGAGCGCGTGTTCGAGGTTCGCGGTCGCGTCGGCAAACTTGCCACGCGACAGGCGCACATAGCCCAGCACGAGCCGCGCCTGAATCTCGGTAGTGATTCCGCGACCGTCGACGAGCGCCTGCCGCGCATCGCGTTCGGCCCCGTCTGCCCCGGTCGCCCAGCGCACGTGGCCGCGGTGGGCGAGCAGGTAGTTGTAGTCGTTCCAGCGGTCGACCTCGGCCATGTCGTGCAGCCCGTGGGCGATCCAACGATCGGCGCGCCGGTAGTCGAGCAGAACGGACGCCGAGCTGCCGAGCATGCGCGTGGCGCGCACCGACTCGGCCTCGTAGCCGAGAGCCGCCGCCTCACCGTGCACCGCCTCGAGCACATCCCAGCCGTCCTGCTCGCCGGCGAAGAGCTTTGTCGCCCCCAGCGTCGCTTGCACGTCGAGTCGCTGACCCACGTCGTCAGCGTTGTCGGCCAACAGCGCGGCCGCGCGTTCCGCGGTGGCCCGTGCCTCATCCAGTTGATCGGCGACGAGGTAAGCGGCGGCCATCGCGCTCATCACGAGGCCTCGGGTGACGTCGCGCCCGCCCCCGGGCTCGGCGTCGAGCCACCCCAGGGCGGTGTGGGCGAGCTCGATGCGCTCGTCGAGGTCGGAGCCGGTGAGGTGACGCGAGTTCATCAACTTGCCCACCAGGCCGGCGGCCATGTCGATGTCGCCGGCGGCGCGGGCGTTCTCGATCGCCGCTTCGAAGCAGACCGCTGCGCGGTCGTCTTGGTCGATGGCGGCCAGTTCGATCCCGAGCCGGGTACCCAGCGCGGCCTTGTCGCGCGGGTCGGCATCGTCGGGCAGGGTTCGCAGCGCGCGTTCGAACAGTTCTGCGGCCTCGCGGTGGGCCGACAGCGCCGAGGCGGCGGTGCCCGCCGCGACGGCGTGGTGGTACGCCTGCTCTGGCATCTGTGCCAGCTCGTACTGCTCGGAAAGGTACGACCGGCGGATGCCGGCGCGCTCCGACACCTCGGCGACGGCCGCGTGCACGGTGCGCTTTCGGAACGGCGTCATGTCTTCATAGAGTGCGTCGCGGATCAACGCATGCCGGAAGTCGAACTTGGTGTCGCTGAGCGCCACCATCAGGTGCTGCTCGCGCAGCACGCGCAGCGCACGGTCGATCTCTTCTTCTGACTCGCCCGAGACCTCGGCGAGCAGGTCGAACTCGAACGAGCAGCCGATCACGGCCGCCGCCCCGACGATGCCGCAGATGGTCAGGTCGAGGCGGGCCGTGCGCTCGCGCACCGCCTCGGCGACGGTCTCGGGCACAGCGTCGGCACTGCCTGCCGCGATGAGTTCTTCGATGTGCAGCGGGATGCCGTTGCTGCGTTCGTGAAGCAGCTCGACGAAGTCGCTGGCCGGCACGCGTCCGAGCAGGGACTCGGCCAGCGCCGCGGTGGCCCCCAGGTCGAGACGTTGCAGGTGCACCTCTTCGGCGAAGCGCTGCTGCAGCACGCGGGTGCGCCAGGCGGCGAGAGCACTGCCCGTGATCACTTCGTCGCTGCGGTAGGTGGCCAGCACCAGGCTCGAGGTCAGCCGGATCATCGGCGCCAGCCTGTCGAGCACTTCGAGGCTCAGCTCGTCGGCCCAGTGCAGGTCTTCGATGCGCAGCAGCGACGAGCCCTCGCTCAGTCGCGCGATCATCATGTCGGCGAGGTCGCCGACCAGCAGCCGGTGACGTCGCGCGGGATCGCCGGATGTGTCGTCGCGCATGAGTCGCTCGGTGAGGGCGTCGGCGAGCTCGTCGTCGCCCTGTCTGCGCAGTTCGCGGGCGAGATCGATGATGACGGCGCCCGGCGCCTCGGCGTCGCGCGGCCACGCGCGCGTGGTGAACATGGGAACGTCGAGCGAGGCCGCGACCTCGTCGAGAACGCGGGTCTTGCCGATGCCTGCTTCGCCCGAGACCAGCACGAACTGCCCGGCGCCGCCCGTCGATTCGGCCCAGCGGCGGGTAGCCAGGCCGAGAACGTCGGCACGGTCGACGAGGTCGCCCGAGACGCGGGCCTCGAAAGGCGCGACGCTGCCGTCTGTGTTCACGAGGGCAGTTTAGGAGCCACCTCCGTCCTCCCGACATAGGTCATCCGACCCATTCATGCACGATCGGTCGGATGACCGATGCCACGCATCGGGGCACGCACGGATGCTGGGGGCATCCAGACGAAAGGAGCGCCGCCATGGCGCGATTCATGGACGTCCACGACGGATTCGTCGGCGTCACGAAAGAACAGTTGCAGGAAGCGCACGCCCGCGACCTGGCGAACCAGGCCGCCGAGGGCATGACCTTCGAGACGACCTGGCTCGACCCCGAGTCCGGCAAAGTGTTCTGCCTGTCCCACGGTCCCTCCAAAGAGGCGCTCATGCGCGTCCACGAGCGTTCCGGCCACCCCACCGCTGAGATCTACGAGGTCCCGGTCGAGGTGGTCTGACGATGAGCGCCACCGGAGAGATCACGATCATCCACGGCGGGGGCTGGGCGGAGTCGCTCGGTTTCGCCCTCGTGCGATGGGGTCGCCGACGCTCGGTGCGCGCTCGACGTATCGCCGAGCAGCGCGCTCTCGTGGGGCGAGAGCGTCGCGCTGAGCTCGAGGAGCATCTGCTGCTCGAGCATGAGTTGCAGACCTGGAAGCGCGAACTCGATCGCTCGAACGCGCTCCAGCGTCTGTACCGCGGCGTCTAGACCGGAGTCCGGTCGGCGCAGGCGTCCGCAGAAGCGCTACGCGTCGACCGGGATCCAGTCGCCGGTCGCGAGGTACTGCACCTTCTTCGCGATCGAGACCGCGTGGTCGGCGAATCGCTCGTGGTAGCGCGAGGCGAGGGTCGCATCGACGGTGTCGACCGCCGCGCCCTTCCACGTCTCGCCGAGCACCTTGTCGAACACGCTGAGGTGCAGCGCGTCGATCTTGTCGTCTTCGTTGCGGATGTGCTCGGCGACGGCGAGGTCTTCGGTGCGCAGCAGCTTGCTCAGCTCGCGTGCGATCTCGACGTCGAGCCTGCCCATCTCGGCGAAGGTCGGCCGCAGCGTCTTGGGGACCACCTTCTCGGGGAACCGGTAGCGGGCCAGTTGCGCGATGTGCTCGGACATGTCACCCATGCGCTCGAGCGAGGCGCTGATGCGCAGGGCGCTCACCACGATGCGCAGGTCGCGGGCGACCGGCTGCTGGCGCGCCAGGATCTGGATGGCGAGCTCGTCGAGTTCTGCCGCCAGGGCGTCGATCTTGTCGTCGTCGGCGATCACCGTCTCGGCGAGCGCGACGTTGGATTCGTTGAAAGCCTGGGTCGCGTTCTGGATCGAGTCGGCGACGAGGTCGGAGATCTCGACGAGGCGATCCTGCACCTCTCGAAGCTCCTGCTGGAACACCTCGCGCATGTGTGTCGATCCTCTCGAATGAGGGCAGAGCCCATTTTTCGGGCACCAGACATCGGGCCCCTGCATCTGAACCTGTCGGGCCGAGGTTAACGAACGGTGTCGGCCGCCTGAACATCTCGGGAAAGCGACCGCCGGTCAGTGAACCCGGCCGTGCCGGGGCGGATGCTGCGCCCTAATCTAGTCCCATGGACTCGGCCTGGCTCGTGCCCGTGGCACTCGCCTTCGGCCTTCTGGTCGGCATCGCGGGGACCGTGACCGTCGTCGCGGCTCACCGGCGCGGGCAGCGCGCGGTCACCATCGTGAGTCCGGGGCTCCCCGATGGGGTCGACGAGGTGATCGATTCGCTTGAATCCGCCGGCATCGTGCTCGACGCGTCGAACAACGTGATCAAGGCGTCGACGGGTGCCCTCGCCTTCGGGCTGGTCTGGAACCACGCTCTCGTGCACGAGCAGATCACCGCCCTGGTCGATCGGGTCCGCCGCGACGGGGTCGCCGTGAACGAAGAACTTCATCTGCCGCGCGGTCCGTTCGGCGAGGCGCAACTGCACCTGATGGTGCGCGTGGCCCGTCTCGGCAACCGGTTCGTGTTGGTGCTCGCCGACGACCGCACCGACGCCCATCGCCTCGACGACGTGCGCCGCGATTTCGTCGCCAATGTGAGCCACGAACTCAAGACCCCGATCGGAGCGGTCAGCCTGCTCGCCGAGGCGCTCGCCAGTGCGTCGAACGAACCGGCAGCGGTGAAGCGCTTCGCGAAGCGTCTCAGCCAAGAATCCGAGCGCCTCGCCGGTATCACCGCCGAGATCATCGAGCTGAGCCGCCTGCAGTCGCGCGACCCACTGAGTTCGGCCGAGCGGGTGAGCATCGGGGCCGTCGTCGCCCAGGCCGTCGACCGCAACCGCGTCGCGGCGGAGTCGCACCGCATCTCTCTGGTGCCGTCCGGCAAGATCCGCGCCGAGGTCTTCGGCGACGAGCAGCTACTGGTCACCGCCGTCGACAACCTGATCTCGAACGCCGTACAGTACTCGCCCGACGGGTCCCGGGTCGGCATCGGGGTGACCGACGACGACGGCGTGGTCGAGATCGCCGTCACCGATCAGGGCGTCGGCATCCCCGACGACGAGAAAGATCGGGTCTTCGAGCGCTTCTTCCGAGTGGATGCCGCCCGCAGTCGCAACACCGGTGGCAGCGGTCTGGGCCTCAGCATCGTCAAGCACGTGGTGCAGAACCACGGCGGAGACGTGCGGGTCTGGTCACAGCACGGCCGGGGTTCCACCTTCACGATCCGCCTCCCCGAGGCATCCCACGAGACCGCCGCCCAACTGGGCGTCCCGCATGAAGAGAGCGCCACATGACCCGCATCCTGATCGTCGAAGATGAGCCGTCGCTCGCCGAGCCGCTCGCCTTCCTCCTGCAAAAAGAGGGATACGACACTGAGATCGCCTCGGATGGGCGCGCGGCGCTGACCGTGTTCGATCGCGCGGGAGCCGACCTCGTGCTTCTCGATCTCATGCTGCCGGGCCTCTCGGGCACGGAGGTCTGCAAAGAGCTGCGCACCCGGTCCAGCGTGCCGATCATCATGCTCACGGCGAAGGACTCCGAGGTCGACATCGTCGTCGGACTCGAACTCGGCGCGGACGACTACGTGACCAAGCCGTATTCGAGTCGCGAGCTGCTGGCACGCATCCGAGCCGTTCTGCGCCGGCGCATCGAGCTGGAGGCGGACGATGACGGTGTTGTCGAGGTCGGCGCGGTGCGCATGGACGTCGAACGCCACTCGGTCGCGGTCGATGGCCGTGAGGTGAACATGCCGCTGAAGGAATTCGAGTTGCTCGAACTGTTGCTGCGCAACGCAGGCCGCGTGTTGACCCGGGGCCAGTTGATCGACCGGGTCTGGGGCTCGGACTACTTCGGTGACACGAAAACGCTCGACGTGCACATCAAGCGCATCCGCTCGAAGATCGAGCAGAACCCGTCGGAGCCCGACCGTCTCGTGACGGTGCGCGGCCTCGGGTACCGCTTCGAGGCGTAGCGGGCGGCGCTACGGCGCGGTGGTCTCGGTCGGCGTAGGGGTGGGCGTCGGCGTCGGCGTGGGTGTCGGCGTCTGCGGCAGGAACGGGCTGTACTGCTCGAGCGAGCCGTCGAGCACCGGCACCATCAGCTGGCTCCCCTGCTCACTGCCGTACTGGAAGTAGATCGGCATGAGCGCGCCCGGCTTGGTGCCGATCGCGGTGAGGAACGTCTGGCCGTCATCGCCGAATCCGACCTCGGTCGACAGTCCCGCGGGCACCGGGAAGGTGAGATCGGTCTTGGCACCCAGCGATTCGTACTGCACGGTCAGGTCGACGTCGTCGCCGCCGGTGTTCACCGCCGTGAAGAGCAGATTGCCGTTGACGCCGTCTTCGCTGAGCACCAGAACGTTCGACACCACGACGTCGCCGACCTTCGTGCTGACGCCATCGCTGGCGTCGTACGGCTTGAGGGTCGCGTTCGGCGCGATGCACCCGGCGAGAAGTGTGGCCAGCAGTGCGGCCAGACCGGCGGATGCGACGACGCGTGCTCTCACAGGGACCCTCCAAGACGGGATGAGCGGACTCAGCAGCAAGCCTAACGGCCCCCGATGGCGAGGGGTGCGCTGTGATAAACTAGCGGGTCTGCGAGAGGAACAACTCCATGCTTTTTGAGGTCGGCGAAACTGTCGTTTATCCCCACCACGGCGCTGCGACCATCACCGAGGTGAAGAAGCGCACCATTAAGGGTGAGGAGAAGCTGTACCTCAAACTGAATGTGACGCAGGGCGACCTCACCATCGAGGTCCCCGCCGAGAACGTCGATCTGGTCGGCGTCCGTGACGTCATCGGCAAAGAGGGACTCGACCGCGTGTTCGAGGTGCTGCGCGCGCCGTTCACCGAAGAGCCCACCAACTGGAGCCGCCGCTACAAGGCCAACCTCGAGAAGCTCGCCTCGGGCGATGTCATCAAGGTCTCCGAGGTCGTGCGCGACCTGTGGCGTCGCGACCAGGACCGTGGCCTCTCGGCCGGTGAGAAGCGCATGCTGGCGAAGGCGCGGCAGATCCTGATCTCCGAGCTCGCGCTCGCCGAGAAGACCGACGAAGAGAAGGCATCGACCGTCCTCGACGAGGTCCTCGCCTCCTGACCCGTCGCGGGTTGAGCAGCGCGAAGTGCGTGACGAAACCCCGATGAATCCGAGCGTCGCCGTCATCATCGTCGCCGCGGGCGGTGGCGCGCGCCTCGGCCATGACGAACCGAAGGCTTTCGTCGAGCTGCGCGGCATCTCCA
>JBDTQN010000053.1:0-11591 GCA_039932215.1 Pseudolysinimonas sp.
AGGCGGCGGCGCGCTCTTTGAGCAGCAGGTACGTGCGCATGTTGGCGGCGGCCGAATCCCAGACGCCCGTCTCGTCTTCGGTGCGGCTCGGCTTGTAGTCGAAGTGCAGCGGGCCGGTGTAGGCCGGCGTACCGTTCGGGCCGCCGTTCTCGAGCAGATCGACGAGGGCGAACGCGTTGTGCAGGTCGCCGTGCCCGAACACCAGGTCTTGGTCGTACTTGATGCCGCGCTGCCCGTTCAGGTCGATGTGGAAGAGCTTGCCGTGGTACAGCGCCTGCGCGATGCCGGCGGCGAAGTTGAGCCCCGCCATCTGCTCGTGCCCGACCTCGGGGTTGAGCCCGACCATCTCGGGACGCTCGAGGCTGCCGATGAAGGCGATCGCGTGGCCGAGGGTCGGCAGCAGGATGTCGCCGCGCGGCTCGTTCGGCTTGGGCTCGATGGCGAACCGGATGTCGTAGCCCTTGTCGACGACGTACTGGCCGAGCAGGTCGACCGCCTCTTTGTAGCGCGTCAGCGCCTGGCGGATGTCTTTGGCCGAGTCGTACTCGGCACCTTCGCGGCCGCCCCACATGACGAAGGTCTTCGCGCCGAGTTCGGCGGCGAGGTCGAGCTGACGGATCACCTTGCGCAGCGCGAACCGTCGCACCTGGCGGTCATTCGAGGTGAAGCTGCCGTCTTTGAAGACCGGTGCGCTGAACAGGTTCGTGGTCATCATCGGGATGACGAGGCCGGTGTCCTTCAGGGCACCCTTGAGGCGGTCGATCTCTTTCTGGCGCTCGGCGTCGGTCGAGCCGAAGGCGAAGAGGTCGTCGTCGTGGAAGGTGAGGCCCATGGCGCCGAGTTCGGCGAGTTTCTCGACGGCGTGCACCGTGTCGAGCTTGTCGCGGGTGGGGCCACCGAACGGATCGGTGCCGTTGTAGCCGATGGTCCAGAGCCCGAATGTGAAGCGGTCGGCTTTGGTGGGGGTGGGCGTGCTCATCGTGTTTCACTCCGGCATCGTTGGCGAATAGCGTTCAGATGCAATCTAGCGGTATAAGTTGAACACAGCAACATATAAAGGGTGTGACATGGCAGGCATCAACGCACCGCGCGTGAGCGGCGTCAGCACCGATCAGCTGCGCCGTCACAACCTGTCGGCGATCCTGACTCTGCTGCACCACGCCGGCTCGCAGCCGCGGTCGGCCCTCACCGCTCAGACCGGTCTCAACCGCTCCACCGTCGCCGCCCTTGTCGCCGAGCTCGCCGAATACGGCCTCGCTCACGAGACCGACCCCGACCCGACGAAACAGGTCGGTCGACCCAGCCCCACCGTCAACGCCGACGAACGCACCGTCGCCATCGCGATCAACCCCGAAGTGGATGCCGTGACCGCCGGGGTGGTCGCGCTCGGCGGCAAGGTTGTCGACAGGGTGCGTCATGAGACCGAGCAGCCGCCGAGTGCGCGCGACGCCGTCGCCATCAGCGCCGACCTCGTGCAGCAGCTCACGGCCGGGTTCTCCGCCGACACACGAGTGGTCGGTATCGGAGTTGCCGTCCCGGGTCTCGTCCGTGTCGACGACGGCCTCGTCCGCTTCGCCCCGCACCTGGAGTGGACCGACGAGCCGATCGCCGCCCTGCTCTCTGAAGCGACCGGTCTCGAGGTCGCGGTCGGCAACGACGCGAGTCTCGGCGCCCTCGTCGAGCACATCTACGGGGTCGGGAGCGGCGTCGACGACCTGATCTACCTGAACGGCGGACCGTCGGGTATCGGCGGCGGCGTGATCGTGCGCGGTTCCCTGCTCGGTGGCGCGGGCGGGTACGCGGGGGAATTCGGGCACACGCGCGGCGGCGGCGCCGGCGACACCGACCTCGAGTCGCTGGTGCGCCGGACCGACCTGCTGGCGGCGGTCGGCCGCGCCGCGGCCGCCCCCGACGAGCTCGACGAGCTGGTGCTGCACTCGGACGACGCGGCGGTGCTCGCGCTGGTGCACCGCCAGCTCGCGGCGCTGGCCCCGGCGCTGGGAGACGCCATCAACATCCTGAACCCGCAGTTGATCGTGCTGGGCGGGTTCCTGTCGACGATCCTCGAGCGCGACCCCGCGTACCTCGACGAACGGGTCGCCGCGCACTCGCTGGCGGCGGCGTACGACGACGTGCGCATCGCCCGCGCCGCGCTCGGTTCCGACCTGCTGCTGATCGGAGCGGCCGAACTCACCTTCGCGCCCCTGCTCGCGGATCCCGCCGGCTACGGGAGAGCGCGCCCCTAGACCGGATTAGGCTCGGGTGGTGATCACAGGTTCCCCCGACTACCGCGACAGCGGCCTCGAATTCCCGCCCGGTTTCGTCATCGGATCGGCGACCGCGTCGTACCAGATCGAGGGCGCGGTGCGCGAAGACGGCCGCGGTCCGTCGATCTGGGACACCTTCAGCCACACGCCCGGCCGCACCGTCAACGGTGACACCGGCGACGTCGCCGACGATCACTACCACCGGCTCGACTCCGACCTCGACCTCATGAAAGAGCTGGGGCTGGATGCCTACCGCTTCTCGATAGCCTGGCCCCGCATCCAGCCGCTCGGGTCGGGTGCTGTCAACCCGAAGGGCATCGCGTTCTACTCGCGGCTCGTCGATGGCCTGCTCGCTCGCGGCATCCAGCCGATCGCGACCCTGTACCACTGGGACCTGCCGCAGGCGCTCGAAGACGAGGGCGGCTGGGTGAACCGTGACACCGCGTACCGCTTCGCCGAGTACGCGGCGCACACCGTCGAGGCGCTCGGCGACCGCGTGCACACCTGGACCACGTTCAACGAACCCTGGTGCGCGGCCTACCTGGGCTACGGGTCGGGGGCGCACGCGCCCGGGCGCACCAGCGGTTCCGACGCCCTGACCGCCGTGCACCACCTGAACCTCGCGCACGGACTCGCCGCACCCGAGATCCGCCGGGCGGCCACGAACGACCCCGAGCTCTCGATCACCCTGAATCTGCACGTGATCCGCGGCGACCACTCGACCAGCCCCGAGGCGAAGCGCCGCATCGACGCGCTCGCCAACCGCGCGTTCCTGTCGCCGCTGTTCCGCGGGCAGTACGACGCCGACCTGCTCGAAGACACCGCGGCGGTCACCGACTGGTCGTTCGTGCGCGACGGCGACCTGGCGCAGATCCAGCAGCCGATCGACGTGCTCGGCGTCAACTACTACTCCACGGTGACGGTGCAGATGTGGGACGGCCACTCGCCGCGCGCCAACGCCGATGGGCACCAGGACGTCGGCGGGTCCCCGTGGCCGGGAAGCGGCGACGTCGAGTTCCTCGTTCAAGAGCCGCCGTACACCGAGATGGGCTGGAACATCGCGCCCGATGGCCTCGAAGAGCTGCTCGTCTCGCTGCATGAGCAGCTGCCCGGCCAGAAGCTGATGATCACCGAGAACGGGGCGGCGTTCCCCGACACCGTGGTCGAGACCGAGGGCGGCAAAACGGTTCCGGATGCGGACCGCATCGATTACCTGAACCGTCACTTCACTGCCGCGCACCGCGCGATCGCCCGGGGCGTGAACCTGCAGGGGTACTTCGTCTGGTCGCTGATGGACAACTTCGAGTGGGGCTGGGGTTACACCAAGCGCTTCGGAATCGTGCGGGTCGACTACGAAACCCAGGAGCGCATCAAGAAAGACAGCGCGTTCTGGCTGCAGCGCCTCATCGAGGAGCGCCGCACCCCGTAGCCGCCCGCACCCGGGCCGTCGCGCGGTCGAGGGAGGCCATCAGCGTCCTATACGCGCTGTGCGCCCGCCCTGACCGCTCGGCGGCTCGGCGGGGGCCGCGGTGCTCTCGCGGATGATGAGGCTCGTGGCGAGGTCCATGCGCGGAACGTTCTCGAGGGGAGCCGCCGCCATCTGCAGCACCAGCTTCGTCGCC
Source organism: Pseudolysinimonas sp. (assembly GCA_039932215.1). GTDB lineage: Bacteria > Actinomycetota > Actinomycetes > Actinomycetales > Microbacteriaceae > JBDSKH01. The sequence continues at coordinate 3,890 of JBDTQN010000053.1, forward strand.
TCCTCCGCCATGCGCTTGAGCGGCTGCCGGATCGTGGTCAGGCGCGGGCTCACCCATTTCGCCAGCGGGATGTCGTCGTAGCCCACCAGGGCGAGGTCGTCGGGCACCCGCATCCCGAGCGCGCGCACGGCTTCCAGCACGCCGAGGGCCTGCAGGTCGCTGCCGGCGAAGATGGCGGTGGGGCGGTCATCGCTGTCCAGAAGTTCGCGTCCGTGCTCGTGCCCGCCCGAGGTGTGGAAGTCGCCGAACCGGATCCACTCGGGTCGGATCGCGAGCCCGGCGGCGGTCATCGCCGACCGGAACCCGTCGATGCGGGCGTGCGAGCACATCATGTCGTCGGGACCGGTGATCGCGGCGATGCGCGTGTGGCCGAGCTCGATCAGGTGCCGCGTGGCCATCAGCCCGCCCGACCAGTTGGCGGAGCCGACGCTGGGCACATCGGGTGACGGGTCGCCCGCCGGATCGATGATGACGAACGGGATCGCGCGCGATCGCAGCACCGCACGGTACTCGGGCGGGAGGTCGGAGAACACCAGCACCACGCCGGCCGGGCGGCGGCGGAGCACGCCTTCTACCCAGTCGGGCGCGGGGGAGTGGCGGCTGCCGCTCTGGGTGAGCACCACGCTCATGCCGTGCTCGGTCGCGACGTCTTCGACGCCGCGGATGATCTCCATCGACCAGGCCGACTCGAGCTCGTGGAAGACCAGCTCGACGAGCCGCGTGCTGTTGGCCGTGCCCGTACCGCGCCGCAGGTAGCCCTGCGCGTCGAGCAGCGCCTCGATGCGGTTGCGAGTGCTGGGCGATACGTCGGGGCGGCCGTTCAGCACCTTCGAGATCGTCGACAGCGAGACACCGGATTCGTCGGCGATGCGCGCGAGTGTGACACGGCTGGTTGTCGAATTTCGGGGCATGGTTCCGAAACTATCGGAAACTGGCCCTGCACGTCGAGAGCCGCGCCCCAACATGGTCGCGCTCCCATCGGATCTTTTGTTGCTCTTGACACCAAAAGCCCGATCTGCGTAGCATCGCCCCACCCAAATCATTCGGCATTGTTGCCGAAACTTTCGAGAGGTGTTCGATGATGAACAAACGCAGAAAGCTGATCGCGGTCGCTGCGACCACCGCGATCACGCTCGGCGCCCTCGCCGGTTGTTCCACCGGCGGTTCAGGTGGCGACGGCGACAAGGTGACTCTGACCTGGTGGCACAACGGCACGGGTGAACCGCTGCTCAGCTACTGGGAAGGCGTCGCGGCCGATTTCGAGAAGACCACCCCAACGTCACCGTCAAGGTGGAGGCGTACCAGAACGAAGAGCTTCAGCGCACCCTGATCCCCAACGCGCTGCGCTCCGGCAGTGGCGTCGACCTGTTCCAGCAATGGGGCGCGGGTGAACTCGCCGCACAGGTCGAAGCCGGCCACGTGATGGACCTCAGCGACCTGGTGGCAGACGAAGTGGATGCCATCGGCGGCGCCGTCGCTCCGTGGCAGTACCAGGGCAAGACCTACGGCCTGCCGTTCAACTTCGGCATCGAGGGCTTCTGGTACAACAAGGATCTCTTCGCCCAGGCGGGCATCGACGAGCTTCCGACCACGCTCGACGGACTCTACGACGCGATCGATGCGCTGAAGGCCGCCGACATCGTGCCGATCGCCGTCGGCGCGGGCGACAAGTGGCCGGCAGCGCACTACTGGTACAACTTCGCACTGAAGTCGTGCTCGCCCGCGGTGCTGCAAGAGGCACAGACCAGCTACGACTTCTCTGACGAATGTTTCGTCAAGGCGGGCGAGCTGCTGAAGGACTTCATCGCCAGCGAACCCTTCAACGAGGGCTACCTGGCCACGAGCGCCCAGCAGGGCGCCGGCAGCTCGGCCGGTCTGCTCGCCACCGGGCAGGTCGCCATGGAGCTCATGGGTCACTGGGATCCGGGAGTGATGGGCGGCATCCTGGCGGAGGAGAACGGCGGCGAGGCCGTGGCCCCCGAGTTCCTGGGCTGGTTCAACTTCCCGGGTATCGAGGGCGCGAAGGGTGACCCGACGGCCGCCCTGGGCGGCGGCGACGGATTCTCGTGCGCGGCCTGGGCCCCGCCGGAGTGCGTCGAGCTGCTCAAGTACATCGACAGCGTCGAGGTGCAGACCGCGTTCGGCGAGTCCGGCGCAGGCATCCCGGTGGTCTCGGGCTCCGAGGCCGGCATCGCCGACCCCAACCTGCAGCAGGTGCTCGCCGGTCTGCACGAGGCGTCGTACGTGCAGCTGTGGCTCGACACCGCCTACGGCCCGACCGTCGGTGGAGCGATGAACGACGGGATCGTCGCGCTCTTCGGTGGCGAGGGTTCGGCTGACGACATCGTCAAGAAGATGGAAGACGCGGCGGCGACGCTCTAACCAATGTCAGCTTCCACTCTCACGGCCGGGCCCGCGGTGACCACCGCGGGCCCGGCCCCCGTCCCGTCCGCACCCCGACGTTCGCGTCGGCGCGGCAGGGCGCTCATCATCGGGTTCCTCGCGCCCGCCCTGCTCGTGTACGTCACCTTCGTGCTGCTGCCCGTCGCGCTGGCCGCGGTCTACAGCTTCTTCAACTGGAACGGGTTGAGCGCGCTCGACCGGTTCATCGGATTCGACAACTACGCTCGCGCCCTCGGCGACCCCGTGTTCCAAGGGGCGATCGTGCACAACCTCGCGATCGTGGGGCTGTCGCTGGTGATCCAGGGTCCGATCGCGATCGGGGTCGCGCTGCTGCTGAACCGTCCGCTGCGGGGCCGCACCGTCATCCGGGTACTGATCTTCGTGCCCTACGTACTGAGCGAGGTTATTGCGGGGCTCGCCTGGAAGCTGCTGTTGCAACCGCAGGGACCCTTCGACGGTCTCATCGCGGCCCTCGGCCTCGGCGAGGTGCGGCAGCTGTGGCTCGCCGACCAGAGCGTCGTGTTCTGGACCCTGTTCTTCGTGCTCTGCTGGAAATACCTGGGCTTCGCGATCATCCTCTTCCTGGCCGGTCTGCAGAACGTGCCCGACGAACTGAGCGAGGCGGCGCAGATCGACGGCGCCAGCTGGTGGCAGACCCAGCGACACATCACCATCCCGCTCCTGGCTCCCACGATCCGGATCTGGGCGTTCCTCTCGATCATCGGGTCGCTTCAGCAGTTCGACATGGTCTGGATCCTGACCGGCGGCGGCCCCGTGAACGCGACGACGACCATGGCGACGTACATGGTGCAGTTCGGCTTCCAGCGTTCGCAGCTGGGCTACGGGAGCGCCGTCGCCGTGATCCTGTTCGTGGTCTCGCTGATCTTCGCACTGCTGTATCAGCGCTTCGTCCTGCGCCGTGACTTCGGCGCTTCACTGACCCGGGGAGTGGGCTGATGACCGCGCTGTCCACACCTGCGCGCCGCCGGATCGACGGGAGCCTGCCCTTCGTCTACTTCGTCGCGTTGATCGCCGTCGCGGTGACGATCGTGCCGGTGCTCTACGTGGTGATCGGGGGCTTCCGCAGCACCGCGCAGATCAATGCGGACCCGTCCGGGTTCCCCGACCCCTGGATCCTCACGAACTACGGCACGGTCCTCGGGTCGGCGACCTTCTGGCAGCAGGTGCTCAGCAGCAGCATCGTGGCGATCGCCACCACCGCCGGGGTAGTGATCCTCGGCGTCTTGGCGGCGTTCGTCATCGCCCGGTACCAGTTCCGCGGACGCGAGGCGATCTTCTCGCTGTTCACAGCGGGCCTGCTCTTCCCGCTGTCGGTCGCGATCGTGCCGCTGTTCGTGATGCTCAAGAGCATGGGCCTGCTCAACACGCTGGCCGGCGTGGCGATCCCGCAGATCGCGTTCGATCTGCCTACCACGATCATCATCCTGGTCCCCTTCCTGCGCGCGATCCCCGCCGAACTCGAGGACGCGGCGATGATCGACGGAGCCAGCCGTTTCGGGTTCTTCTGGCGCATCCTGCTGCCGCTGTCCGGTGCGGGCCTGATCACGGTCGGCGTCCTGGCGTTCGTCAAGAGCTGGAACGCCTACCTCCTGCCCCTGCTGGTCCTCGGCAGCCCGAAGACGGCGACCCTGCCGCTGGGGGTCCAGTACTTCTCGACGGCGTACTCGCAAGACACCGCCGCCGTGCTCGCTTTCACGTCGCTCGCGATGCTGCCCGCGCTGATCTTCTTCACGATCGCGCAGCGGCGCATCGTCGGCGGCCTCACCGGGGCGGTGAAGGGATGACCCTGGTGTCGCAGGATGTCGTGGGAGACCTGATCGCCCGGCTCACTCTCGACGAGAAGATCGCGCAGTTGTACGGCGTGTGGGTCGGCGCGGGCTCGGACGGCGGCGAGGTCGCCCCGCACCAGCACGACGTCGCCGGAGACGGCGTCGACCTCGACGCCTTGCTGCCGCGAGGACTCGGGCAACTGACGCGTCCGTTCGGCACCGCTCCGGTCGACGCGGCTCTCGGGGCCCTGTCGCTGGCGCGCACCCAGCAGCGCATCGTGGCGGAGGGCGCCCACGGCATCCCCGCGATCGCCCACGAGGAGTGCCTCGCCGGCTTCGCAGCCTGGGGCGCCACCGCCTACCCGGTGCCGGTCTCGTGGGGCGCCACGTTCGACCCCGAGCTGATCGAGCGCATGGCCGCGCGCATCGGCGCCGACATGGCATCGGTGGGCGTTCACCAGGGGCTCGCCCCCGTGCTCGATGTGGTGCGGGATGCGCGCTGGGGCCGGGTCGAAGAGACCATCGGAGAAGACCCCTACCTGGTCGGCACGATCGGATCGGCGTACGTGCGCGGCCTCGAATCGGCGGGCATCGTCGCCACCCTCAAACACTTCGTCGGGTATTCGGCCTCGCGTGCCGGGCGCAATCTGGCGCCCGTGTCGGTCGGGCCGCGCGAGCTCGCCGATGTGCTGCTGCCGCCGTTCGAGATGGCGATCCGTGAGGGCCGGCCACGTTCCGTCATGAACGCGTACACCGACAGCGACGGGGTGCCCTCGGCCGCCGACGCCGCTCTGCTCACCGGTCTGCTGCGCGACACCTGGGGTTTCGAGGGCACCGTCGTCGCCGACTACTTCGCCGTCGCGTTCCTCAAGATGCTGCACGGGGTCTCGGGCACCTGGGGCGAGGCGGCCGCGGCGGCCCTCACCGCGGGCATCGACGTCGAGCTGCCGACGGTGCATACTTTCGGCGCGCCGCTGGTCGAGGCTGTGCGCAACGGGGTGCTTGACGAGGCCATCATCGACCGCGCACTGCGTCGTGTGCTGGCGCAGAAGCAGCAGCTCGGGTTGCTGGATCCGGACTGGTCGGCGGTGCCGCCCGCGCTCGCCGGGGCCGACCTCGATCGCCCCGAAGCGCTGCGCGGCACGGTCGACCTCGACCCGCCGGTCAACCGCGCGCTGGCTCGCGAGATCGCGGAGCAGTCCGTGGTGCTGTTGCGCAACGACGGTGTCCTGCCCCTCGCGGCCCCGCGGCGCATCGCCGTGATCGGTCCGAACGCCGACAACCCGTACGCGATGCTCGGGTGCTACTCGTTCCCCGCGCACATCGGAGTGCAGCACCCCGAGGTACCCATCGGCATCGACCTGCCGACCGTTCTGGATGCGGTGCGCGCCGAATTCCCGCAGGCCGACGTGGTGCACGCGCTCGGCACCAGCATCGACGGCGGCGAGCACGACGGCATCGACGACGCGGTGGCGGTGGCGCGCGCCTGCGATGTCGTGATTCTCGCTCTCGGCGATCGCGCAGGGCTGTTCGGCCGGGGAACCAGCGGCGAAGGCTGCGACGTCGAGTCACTCGAGCTGCCCGGCGCGCAGCAGGTTCTGCTCGACGCACTGCTCGCCAGCGGGGTGCCCGTCGTGCTCACGATGCTGTCGGGCAGGCCTTACTCGCTCGGCCGCGGGGCGACGGATGCGGCGGCGATACTGCAGACCTTCTTCCCCGGCGAAGAGGGCGGCCCCGCGATCGCGGGGGTGCTCAGCGGGCGCGTCAATCCGAGTGGCCGCCTGCCGGTGAGCGTCCCCCGTTCACCGGGGGCGCAGCCGTCGACCTACCTGGCGGCGCCACTCGGGCAAGCGAGCTCGGTGTCGAACGTCGACCCGGGCGCCGCGTTCCCCTTCGGCGCGGGCCTCGGATACGGCACGTTCGAGTGGTCCGACGCGCGGGTCGCCTCTGCCGAGGTCGGGACCGACGGGTCGTTCGAGCTGAGTCTCACCGCGCGAAACACGGGCGACCGCGCGGGAGCCGACGTCGTGCAGCTCTACCTGCACGACCCAGTCGCGTCGGTCGTGCGGCCGGTTCAGCGGCTGATCGGATTCCAGAAGGTGCGGCTCGAGCCGGGGGCGTCAGCGCGGATCGCGGTGCGCGTGCCCGCCGACCTGGCCGCGTTCAGCGGCCGGGACCTGCGCCGTGTCGTCGAGCCGGGCGAACTCGTTCTCGGGTTCGGGCACTCGAGTGGTGACATCCCGCTGACGCAGATCGTGACCCTCACCGGCGCGGCGCGCGTCGTCGACCACACCCGCGCCCTGCACCCGACGTGGACCACCACGTGACCGGGACCACCGGCTAGCTCGCGCCTCAGGTCGAGCGCGAGCCACGCGCGGCGAAACGCTGCTGGAGCAGCACCGCGATCACGATGATGACGCCCTTCGCGACGGCCTGCACCGACGTCGACAGGTTGTTCTGCGTGAAGACGTTGGTCAGGGTCGAGAAGATCAGCACGCCGAAGACGGTGCCGATGATCGTGCCGCGCCCGCCCACCAGCAGGGTGCCACCGACCACGACGGCCGCGATGGCATCCAGCTCATACAGCTGGCCGTGGGTGGAGGTGCCCGCCGTGGTACGTCCGAGGATCATGACCGCGGCGATGCCCGCCGCGAGACCCGACAGCACGTAGAGCGCGACCGTGTGGCGCTTGACCTTGAGGCCGGCGAGACGCGCAGCCTCGAAGTTGCCACCGATGGCGACGGTGCGGCGGCCGAACGTGGTGCGGGCGAGCAGGAACCAGCCGAGCGCCGCGACGATCACGAAGATCCAGATCAGCCACGGGATGCCGAACAGGTCGCCGCGGAAGAAGGTCAAGAACCCGTTCACGTTGACGATCTGCGTCTGCTTATTCGAGATCAGCTCGGCCACGCCGCGCGCGCCGACCAGCATGGCCAGCGTGGCCATGAACGGCACCACCCGCCCATAGGCGATCACGATGCCGTTGAGGAATCCGGCGAACGCACCGACGCCGATCGCGACCGCGACCATGAGAAGCCAGCTGGATGAGGTGGCGGCCGCCTGGACCGCGGCCAGCGAGGCGACCACGCTCGCGAGTCCCATGACCGATCCGACCGACAGGTCGATGCCGCCGGCGGTGATGACGAAGGTCATGCCGATGCTGATCACGCCGATGATCGACGCGAATCGCACGATGGTGACGAAGTTCTCGAAGTTGGTGAACCGGTCGCCCGCCGTCACGGCACCGACCACGACGACCAGCAGCAGGGCGATGACCAGGCCCAGGTTGCGTCCGATCGATCCGCCGAGGAACCGGCGCAACGGGCTGGTGGTCTCTCCCGCATGCGTCACGGCGGGCGGGGGAGCGGTGGGGGTCTGCTCGCTCACGCGGCGACTCCTTCCATGATGAGGTCGAGCACGCTGGACTCGGTGATGTCGGTGGCGGAGGTGGTCTGCAGCACGTGGCCGTCGGCGATGACCATGACGCGATCGGACAGGCCGATCACCTC
>JBDTQN010000054.1:0-11537 GCA_039932215.1 Pseudolysinimonas sp.
TCTGGTCGCCCGCTGCCCACATGGCGTCGCCGGTGCGCTGGAAGCCGAACATCGAATAGAACACGTACACCGGAATGAGCGGCTCACCGTGGGTGGCGTACGAGGTGCCCGCGGCAGTGAAGGCCGAGAACGCGCCCGCTTCGTTGATGCCGACGTGGATGATCTGCCCCTGCGGGCTCTCTTTGTAGGCGAGCAGCAGGTCCCGGTCGACGGAGGTGTAGTGCTGGCCGTTCGGGTTGTAGATCTTGGCCGTCGGGAAGTAGGCGTCCATGCCGAAGGTGCGCGCCTCATCCGGAATGATCGGCACCACGCGCTTGCCGAACTCGCCCTTCAGCAGGTCTTTCAGCAGCCTGGCGAACGCCATGGTGGTGGCGATCTCTTGCTTGCCGGAGCCCTTCTTCGCGATCTCGTAGGCCGAGTCTTCGGGCAGGGCGATCTGGGTGTACTTGGAGCGACGCTCGGGCACAAAACCGCCGAGCGCGCGGCGGCGCTCGTGCAGGTACTGGATGGCCTCGTCGTCAGGTCCGGGGTTGTAGAACGGCGGCTCGTACGGGTTCGCCTCGAGCTCAGCGTCGGTGATCGGGATGCGCATCTCGTCACGGAACTGCTTGAGGTTGTCGAGCGTCAGCTTCTTCATCTGGTGGGTCGCGTTGCGCCCCTCGAAGCTGGGTCCGAGCCCGTAGCCCTTGACCGTCTTGGCCAGGATGACCGTGGGCTGGCCCTTGTGTTCCATGGCGGCCTTGTAGGCGGCGTAGACCTTGCGATAGTCGTGGCCGCCGCGCTTCAGGTTCCAGAGCTGATCGTCGCTGTAGCCCTCGATCAGTTTCGTCGCCTCGGGATCGCGGCCGAAGAAGTGCTCACGCACGTAGGCACCGGACTCGGCCTTGTAGGTCTGGTAGTCACCGTCAGGGGTGACATTCATGAGATTGACGAGGCCGCCCGTGTCGCGGGCGAGCAGCTCGTCCCACTCGCGGCCCCAGATGACCTTGATGACATTCCAGCCGGCGCCGCGGAAGAAGCTCTCGAGCTCTTGGATGATCTTGCCGTTGCCGCGCACCGGTCCGTCGAGACGCTGCAGGTTGCAGTTGATCACGAAGGTCAGGTTGTCGAGCTTCTCGTTCGCGGCCCACTGGAGGGCGCCGCGGCTCTCGACCTCATCCATCTCGCCGTCACCGAGGAACGCCCAGACGTGCTGGTCGTCGTTCGCGGTCGTGACGCCGCGGTTCTGCAGGTAGCGGTTCGACTGCGCCTGGTAGATCGCGTTGATCGGGCCGAGACCCATCGAGACGGTCGGGAACTGCCAGAACTCGGGCATGAGCCGCGGGTGCGGGTACGAGCTGAGGCCGTTCGGCGCCTGCGACTTCTCTTGGCGGAAGCCCATGAGCTGGTCTTCGGTCAGCCGGCCCTCGAGATACGCGCGTGCGTACATTCCGGGGGAGGCGTGACCCTGGTAGAAGATCTGGTCGCCGCCACCGACGGCGTCTGCCCCCTTGAAGAACCAGTTGTGCCCCACCTCGTAGAGCGCTGCGCTCGAGGCGTACGTGGAGATGTGCCCGCCCACGCCGATGCCGGGCCGCTGGGCGCGGTGCACCGTGATAGCGGCGTTCCACCGGATCCAGGCGCGGTAGCGGCGCTCGAGCTCTTCGTTGCCGGGGAAGTCGGGCTCGTTCTCGGGCGCGATGGTGTTGATGTAGTCGGTCGTCGGGACCATCGGCACGCCGAGGTGCAGGTCTTTCGACCGCTTCAGCAGGCTCAGCATGACGTCACGCCCGCGAGCGGGACCCTGTGCAGCGACCAGCGCGTCGAGCGACTCTTGCCACTCGGCGGTCTCGTCCGGGTCCTGATCCGTGTGGTCGACCGAGTAGGGATCCTGGTCGTTCACCGTCACCGTTGACCTCTTTCGTGGGTTCGTGGTCGCGACGGGACCCTATGGGGACGCGTCGGAATGCGGGTTCCGGCCGGGTTGCGGCCGGACGCCGTTGTGGCCATCCGAGTCTAGTTCGCGAGTGCTCCAGCACGTTGCCAGAAGCAGGCGTAGTATCGCCCGGTTGCACTTCTGAAAGGATCCGCCCCCATGGCTCTGGAGAACGACACCCAGGCTCCCGACTTCGACCTCGCCAATCAGTACGGCGAGCATGTGCGGTTGAGCGACTTCCGAGGCGTCCGCCCGGTGGCTCTGGTCTTCTTCCCACTTGCCTTCTCGAGCACGTGCACGGGCGAACTGTGCGCGCTGCGCGACAACCTGAACCTCTTCAAAGAGCACGGCGTCGAGCTGATCGGCATCTCCGTCGACTCGAAGGCCACCCTCCGCGCGTGGGCCGAACAAGAGGGCTACGACTTCACCCTGCTCGCCGACTTCTGGCCGCACGGCGCCGTCGCCAAGGAGTACGGCGTCTTCCTGCAGGAGAAGGGCTTCGCCAACCGCGCGACGTTCGTGATCGACGTCAAGGGTGTCATCCGTGCCTCGTTCATTACGGCACCGGGAGAGGCGCGCTCGATCGACGAGTACCGCGCCGCGCTCGACGAAGTCCTCCCGGTTTCTGCCCGATAGCGCGCCCTCTCTGCCCAATAACGCGCCCTCTGGGCGCCGAGCCCGCTAGGCCAGGATGTTGACCGCTCGCGAGATCACGAGCGCCAGCAGCACGAACCCGGTGAACGCCTGGGCGCCCATGAACGCCTTCGCCCGCGGCGTCAGAGGCATCACATCGGTCGGACTGAACGCCATCATGTTCGACAACGAGAAGTACAGGTAGTCGACGAACCCGGCCTGCCATTCGGTGGGTCCGCTGTCCTCCTGCGGGAACCGGAAATCGGGGGCGAGGTTTCGGTCCGACATCCGGCGCGCGAACGGTCCGCCCCGATCCAGCTCCCAATAGATGAGGGCGAACGCGACGACGTCGGTGAGCCACACCTGCAGGGCCGACAGCAATACCGTTGGGGCCTCGGTCGAGCCGTTCACGAGCTGCGCGATGATGCTGACGACCTCGACCTGGTTGGCGGCGGCCAGCACGACGGCGAGTCCGATCGACAGCCCCCGCGACCACGAGGTCTCGCGCCTGAGGTGGTGTGGGTTCAGCACCAGCAGCGGGATGAGCATGCCCACCAGAACGATCGGCACGATCCAGCGCGGGAGAAGCGCAGCGTGCGCGGGAAGCAGCACATAGATCACGACCGCGACGACGATCGCCACGAGAGCAGGCCAGCGATGTTCGGGCCGTCTCTCGGGCGCGCGCGTGCCGGTCATGGCGAGAGCCTAAGCCCGGGCCATGACCGGGTGAGCGACGTCAGTCTGGCTACGGCTTGACACCGGTCGCACCGGCCGCGAGTGCCTGGCCCGCCGAGTTCTCGATGACGACCTGGGCGTAGACCGTGGTGCCGGATGCGAGGGCCCGGTAGTCGAACTGGAGGGCATCCGGGTCGGCCGACAGCAGGATCGACGGCGACGACTGGAAGTACGAGTTGCTCGCCAGATCGATCTTCAGCGCCTCGAACTGCGAGCCCGGATCAGGTGCGATTTCAGAGAACGCCCCCGACGAGTCCTGCCCGTAGAACGTCTCGGAGAGGATCGTGCCGGTGCTCGGCGCGTAGGTCATCTGCAGGAACGCCTGGGATCCGCTGCTCGAACCAGCCGGGTAATAGGCGATGGGCACGCCGATCGTGGCGACGTCCGCATCCTGATTCACCTCGAATGAGCTGTAGAACGAGGTCTCGTTCACGCCGTCGCCGATCCACAGCTGGTAGGTGTCGAAGAAGCCGACTGCGTAGTTCTGGTCGTCGATGTAGGCGGGCTCCTGGCCGACGAGGATGGTCTGGCCGCCCTCCTGGTAGCCGTAGTAGACGTTCACATCGGTGATCTGGTTCGCGGGGATGGCGACCTGCTGAGCGACGATGAAGCCGTTGTCGTTGAAGCCCGACTCGAGCGTGCCGTCGACGAACGCCAGGTCACCGCCGGCCGCCTGCCCGGCCGCGTAGTACGACTGCAGGAAGTCGGTCCAGCCTGCCGCCGCCTCGACCTCGGTGTACTGATCGCTGAACGCGTTCTGCGACGGCGGGAAGTAGATCGCCATGCCGCTCGCGCCGCGGGTGGCCTGGCCGTCGACCTTGGTGACGATCGCGTCGTCGATTGCGGCGGCAAGCGCCTCACCCGGCCCGCCGAGCTGCCCCGAGAGCTGCCCGAGGTCGGTCATGAAGAAGTTGTAGTCCGGAGTGGCGCCGTACGAGAGGCTGTTCGACAGCGCGCGGCCGACATCCGACGAGTTGTCGGCCAGCTCGGGTCCGATCGCGGCCGTGAAGGCATCGACCGCCTCATCGACGGCCGGCATCTTGGTCAAGTCGATCTCCGACAGGGTCACCTGCGACTCGCCCTCCGACAGCGACTGCTCGTCGTACGCCTTCAGGATCGAGGCGGCGAGGTCGTCGACACTGCCGCCGCGGGCCGCGGTCTCGAGGGCCGTGTAGTCCCAGCCATAGCCGGGCTCGAGCTCTTGCGACGCGACCATGCGGTCGGCGAGGGTCTGCAGGGTCGACGCGGTCTCGTAGGTGGCCATCAGGCACGCGTCGAAGCCGATCATGTCGAGCTTGTCGAGGCCGCCGCCGTCGAGGCCTGCGGCGATGCCGTCTTGCAGCTCGGCCAGGGTCAGCTGGTCGTTGTCGGCCGAACCGTCGGCGCCGACCCCCGGCCAGGAGCTGCCGTGGTCGTTGAAGATGAGGGCGTAGTGCGCGGCCGGGTACTTCTTCACCGCGTACTCGATGAATGCCGCGAGCACCTCGGGGTCGCCGGTGTTCGACTCGCCCGCGTTCGGCGCGTCGGTGAGTTCGACACTGCCGCCCGAGCGGCGCACCTCGATGGTCTTGGCACCCGTGAAGTCGCCCAGGCCGATCACGTCTTCGTCGGAGTACTCGTCTGAGCGGTCCAGGTACGAGATCAGGCTGAAACCGGGCCGCGAGCCCACGGCCTCCTGCTCGCGCATGTCTTCCATCTGGAAGTACTCGAGGTTGGTGTCCGCGATCATGTACGTCATCACGGTCCAGCTGTCGTCGGCTGCTCCGCCGGTGATCGCGCCGGGCCCTCCCGCACACGCGGTGAGGGTCGCCAGCGAGATGACTGCGGTGGTGATCGCTGCCGCGACGCGGGTGATGGGTGTACGGGTGCCGGACATCCGTGCCTCTTTCGTGTTGCCGCCGTGACGCGGGAGTTCGGCTCAGAATAGCGAGAATCTCGGTACGATCGTGCGAGACGCGGGCAGCCGCCCGTCCGGGCTCTTAGCTCAGTTGGTTAGAGCGCCACGTTTACACCGTGGATGTCGGGGGTTCGAGTCCCTCAGGGCCCACGTGCCATCCTCGTCCGTCGGCTCGGCGTCCGGCGTGTTCGCCCTCGTGCTCGCCTCCCTGCTGTGGGGCACGACCGGCACCACCGCCAGCTTTCTGCCCGACGACGTCAGCCCGCTCGCCGTGGGCGCGTCCACGATGGGTATCGGTGGTCTGCTGCTCTTCGCCGCGACGGCGCGTGCGTCGATCGCCGTGCTGCGCGATCCGGTCGCGCGGCGCTGGGTGCTCATCGGCGCCGTGGGCGTGGTGGTCTATCCGCTCGCGTTCTACGCCGGCATGGACCTCGCCGGCGTGGCCATCGGCAATGTCGTCGCCCTCGGGTCGGGTCCTGCCTTCGCCGCCCTGCTCGAGCGGCTCGTCGAACGCCGCCGACTCAGTACGCGCTGGGCGGTCTCGACCGCGCTCGCCGTGCTGGGAATCGTGCTCCTCGCGGTGGGCAGAGATGTGGATGCCGCGGGCGACCGGGGCGCAATCGTCACGGGAGTGGTTCTTGGCTTGTTCGCCGGGCTCGCGTACGCGCTGTACACCTACGCCTCGTCCCGTGCGATTCGAGGCACCCCGGCGATCCAGGGCACGGTGGAGTTGCAGGCGCAGGCGCAGCCGAGCCGCGGCGTGATGGGCGCGATGTTCGGAGCGGGTGCCGTGCTTCTGCTGCCAGTGCTCGTGGTCACGGGCGCGCCGCTGCTCCAGTCGCCCGGGACCGTCGGTATCGCCGCCTATCTCGCGATCGGGCCGATGTTCATCGCGTACCTGCTGTTCGGGATCGGGCTGCGAAGCATCCGGAGTTCGACCGTCACCACGATCACGCTGCTCGAGCCCGTGGTCGCGACGGTGCTGGCGGTGACGATCGTGGGGGAGCGGTTGGCGCCGATCGGGTGGGTCGGACTGGTTCTGGTGCTGGCCGGATTGGGGGTACTCGTGTCGGCCCGTCGCGGGCCGAAAACGGCCGCGCGACTCTAGAATCCGAGGCATGACCGACGTGCCTCCTCCCGGCGACGCCGCCGTGCCGCCGCGGCCTGCGCCGCCGGCGTTCGACGACGACGCTCTGGCTGCCGCACTCGAGGCCGACATCAAGTCGTACACGCAGCCGATCTCGGTGATCCCACCGTCGACGTCCCTGCCATCGACATCCACGACGCCGCCTGCGCAGCCCGCGCCGGTCCCGCCCTCTCCTCCAGCGCCACCCGCCGCGCCCGAACCGCCCGCAGCGCCACCTGCTCCCGCGCCGACCGCTGGTCCGGTGCAGAGTCCCACCTACGAGTCGGACTACGAGCCTCCCGACGTGCCGGACTACATCGTGCCGCCGGCTCCCCCCGCTCCCGCGTACGAGGTGCCACCGGCGCCCGAGCCCGCGGCGTACGAACCGCCCGCGTACGAGCCCGAGGCATACCAGCCCGCGGCGTACGAACCCGCGGCGCCTCCCGTCTACGACCTGCCCGAGGAGCCGCAGGCGGCCGCATCCGGCCCGTCGACTCTGGATGCCATCCAGCGCCTCGAAGACGAGTTGCGTCGTCGCACCCTCGACGAGGCCGCCGCGATGGCCGACAGCCTGGCGCCTGCACCCGAGCCGCCTGCACCCGAGCCGCCTGCACCCGAGCCAGTTGCGGCCGCGCCCGATCCCGCTGACACCGCCGCGGTCGACACGGTGTGGGAGCCCGCACTCGATCACCCGGCGCCCGGCCACGTGTTCCCGAACCCGTACCAGCCGTTCACCGATCCGGTCACGATTCCGCGGCAGGACCTGCCGCCGATGCCGCCCGAACCCGAGGCTCCCGAGGCGCCGCCCGCGCCACCCGCCGACGAGTGGTTGTCCGCTCCGCCACCCTCGTTCCAGGTGCCTCCGCCGCTGGTCGAGCCGCTCGCGCCCGAACCCGTCGCACAGCCCGACCCGGCGCCCGCGCCCGTCGACCCCCCTCCGCTGTCCTTCGACGGAACCGGTCCGACTTACGTCGCCCCCACCGTGCTCCCGCCCGTGCGTGAGGTGCGCCTCGAAGACGTCCAGGGTCTCCCGCCGCCCATCGGCCAGCAGGCAGCGCCGATCCCGCCCTACGACCCCTCCGCGGCATCCGCCCCGCCCGCCTTCGGAGCGCCTCCCGTCGCGCCGCCGCCGTCGGCGCCGCCCTTCATCCCCGCACCAGGCGCGGCCGACCCGTTCGCGAGCTTCGGCGCGCAGGCACCGGTTTCGCCCGACGCGTTCTCGGGTGCCTACGCCACGCCGGTCGACCCTGCCTCGCTCGGCGCGACCGAACCGGCGTCACTCGACGAGAACGACGACGCCATCGACGACGTCGATCGCATCTTCGGGGCAGCGCCCATCGACGGGGCGGCCGGCCAAGCTTTCGAGGCGCCTCCGGCGGGGGCGTTCCCGTCCGAGCCGATCTCGACCCAGCGCATCACCGAGACGCAGCCCGGACTCGTGGACCAGCGACCCGAGAACCACCCGGTGTTCCTGATCGAAGACGCCGGCGTCGAGCCGACCGCCCTCGATCTGCGCGCCGGGCGCGCGGCCCGCCTGTTCTGGCTGTGGTTCGCGACCAACTCCTCGGTGGTGAGCATCGCGATCGGTGCCGTACTGCTGACCATGGGCATGAGCCTGCGGCAGGCGATCATCGCCACCCTGGCGGGTGTCGCCCTGTCGTTCCTGCCTCTGGGCCTCGGCACGCTCGCGGGCAAATGGAGCGGGCAGCCGACCATGATCGTGTCGCGTGCCGCCTTCGGGCATGTCGGAAACATCCTGCCTGCCATCGTCGCCGTGCTCACCCGTGTCTTCTGGGGCGCGGTGCTGCTGTGGGTGCTGGCGATCTCGACCGCGCGCCTTCTCGTCTTCGCCGGGCTGGACGCCGGCCTCGGTGAGATGGTCTGGACGTTCGTCGTGCTCGGCGCCGGCTTCGTGATCGCGGGCGTGATCGCCCTGTTCGGCTACGGGTTCGTCGCGCGCATGCAACTGGTGCTCAGCATCCTGAGCGGCCTGCTGGTCGCCGGCCTCATCTACCTGACGGCTCCGCGCCTCGACCTCTCGACCGCGCTCGGCGTGCCCGACGGCTCGTGGACGCTCGTGCTCGGCGGCGCGGTCATCGTGTTCAGCTTCATCGGTCTTGCGTGGGTGCAGAGCAGTTCTGACCTGGCGCGGTACCAGCGCCCCGCCAGCTCGGGCGCACAGTCGATGCTGTGGGCGACCGTGGGGGCGACGCTTCCGCCCTTCGCTCTCATCGTCTGGGGTGCGATGCTCGCCGCATCCGATCCGGTGCTGGCCACCGGACTCGCGTCGTCGCCGCTGCCGACCATCGCGCGACTGCTACCACTCTGGTATCCGGCGCCGTTGCTGCTGGCCACGGGTCTCGGCCTGCTGTCGAGCGTGGTGCTGGCGATGTACTCGAGTGGATTCGCGATCCAGGCGGTCGGACTCAAGGCGCGTCGCCACGTGACGACCCTGATCTCGGCCGTCCTCGTCGCCGCTGTGGCTGCGGGGCTCGTCGTACTGTCGGCCGACGCCCTCTCGATCGCGCGGGATCTCGCCACGACGCTCGCGGTGCCCGTCGCCGCCTGGGCGGGCATCTTCGTCGCCGAGATGATGATCCGCACGCGCACGTTCGACTCCCCGTCGCTGCTTGCGCCCGGAGGCGTCTACCCGCAGGTGCGAGTCGCCAACCTGCTCGGGTTCCTGCTGCTCACCGGAATCGGATTCGGCCTGACCACCGCAACCTTCCCGGGTCTCACCTGGCAGGGTTTCCTGTTCCCGCTGATCGGCGTCGACCTCGGCTCGCCTCTGGCAACCGGCGACATCGGCGTGCTCGTCGCGCTGCTGCTCGGCATCATCGTGCCGCTCGCCACCGCGATCCCCGCCATCCGGCGTCAGGAACGCGACTCGCTCAAGGCGGAGCACACCGGTCCGATCCCACGCATCACCGGCGCCATCCCTCGCCAGACCGGCGCGATCCCGCGTCAGGCGGCGACACCGACCGGCCCGTTCGCGACTCAGCCGAGCCCGGATCTGCTCAACGCACCCCCTCCTAGACTGGAGCCGTGACCCCGACTCTCGCCGACGCGAACGCCGCCATCACGGCGCTCTGGCCGCTCGACGACGCCGAGGCGTGGGATGCGCCCGGTCTGCTGTCGGGGGATCCGTCTGCGAAGGTCGATCGCATCCATCTCGCGGTCGACGCCGTGCTCGACACGGTCGATGAGGCGGTGGCAGCGGGCGCCCAGCTTCTGGTCGTGCATCACCCGCTGCTGTTGCGCGGCGTCACCAGCGTCGCCGAAGACCGGTACAAGGGAGCGGTGATCGCCCGGCTGATCCGGGGAGGCTGCGCCCTCGTCGCGGCGCACACCAACGCAGACATCGTCGCCCGCGGCACGTCTGCCGTGCTCGCCGAACGGCTCGAGTTGACCGACACCCGGCCTATCGTGCCGGGCGCAGACCCGGCGACCGGGCTCGGCCGGGTCGGACGTCTCGCCGAAGCGACGACCCTGGGGCTGCTCGCGCGTGCCCTCGGTCAGCTGCTGCCGGCCACGGCATCCGGAATCAGGGTCGCGGGAGAGTACGACCGCCAGGTTTCGACCATCGCGTTGTGCGCCGGAGCGGGCGACTCGTTGCTCTCGCACTCCGAGGTCGTGGGCGCCGACGTCTACATCACGAGCGACCTGCGCCATCATCCGGCCTCCGAGGCGATCGAGAACGCGCGCGTCGCCGGCGGGCCGGCGCTGATCGACGTGTCGCACTGGGCGAGCGAATGGCTCTGGCTCGATGTCGCGGCGACCCAGTTGCGTGCGGCGCTTCCCGGGGTCGAGATCACGGTGAGTGAGCTGCGCAGCGACCCGTGGGACTTCGCCATCCTCCAATGACGCACACCGCCCTGAGACCCCTCACCACATGAGACCCCTCACCAGAACGGACCGATGATGGCTCTCCAAGCCGACCCCGCCGACCAGGCATTGCTGCTCGACCTGCAGGCGCTTGACACGAAGTTGCAGCAGCTGGGGCACCGGGTGTCGACGCTGCCCGAATCCAGCGCCCTCGCCGCCCTGATGACCGAACGTGAGACCGCGCAGCGCACCGTAGCCGAGCAGACCGGGCAGTGGGAAGACGCTCAGGCCGAATTGAAGCGCACAGAATCGGATGTTGCGGTCGTTGACGCGCGCATCGCACGTGACAGCGAGCGGCTGCAAGCCAGCTCGTCGGTGAAAGATGTGGCCGCACTCGAGCAGGAGCTGGCCGCGCTCGCTAAGCGCAAGAGCTACCTCGAAGACATCGAGCTCGCCGTCATGGAAACGAACGATGAGCGCGAGCGCGCACTCGCCGACAGCCGCGGAGCCCTCGCGGATCTCGACGACCGCATCGCCGAGGCGACCACGGCTCGGGATGCGGCGCTCGGTAGCGTGGACGGCGAACGCACGCAGGCCGAAACCGACCGCGCCGCGATCGCCGCGCGTGTGCCCGAAGACCTGCTCGCGCTGTACGAGAAGCAGCGCGCACGCTACGGCGTCGGTGCCTCGATGCTGCAGGGCGGCGTATCGCTCGCCAGCGGTGTCGCGCTCAACTCGTCAGACATGGCCGTCGTGCGCGCCGCGTCGGCGTACGACGTGTTGCTGTGCCCCGACTCCAATGCCGTGCTGGTGCGGACGGGGGAGTCCGGTCTGTGACACGTGAGCTGATCATCGAGGCGGACGGGGGATCGCGCGGCAACCCGGGTGTCGCCGCCGGCGGTTCGCTCGTGATCGACGCCTCCACGGGTGAGGTACTCGCCGAGATGGGTGTCTACTGCGGCATCACCACGAACAACGTGGCTGAGTACAACGGCATGATCGCCGGCGTTCGCAGGGCCATCGAGATCGACCCCGACGCGGTGCTGCACGTGCGGCTCGACTCGAAGCTCGTGGTCGAGCAGATGTCGGGGCGCTGGAAGATCAAGCACGCGGGAATGGCCGAACTGGCCGCCGAGGCCCGGCAACTGCTCACCGGGACCCCGGTGTCGTTCGAGTGGATCCCGCGAGCCGAAAACGCGCGCGCCGATCGCCTGGCCAACGAGTCGATGGACAAGAAGCTCTCGTTCGAGCGATAGCGCTACCCTGAGAGCGCAAACGGGCCAGCTAGACGGTCGCGTCGCATCCACTTCGGTGAATGCGCCGAGGAACGTCCGGGCTCCACAGAGCAGGGCGGTGGGTAACACCCACCCGGGGCAACCCGCGAGAAAGTGCAACAGAGAGCAGAC
>JBDTQN010000055.1:0-11472 GCA_039932215.1 Pseudolysinimonas sp.
TGTTCGACCTCGGCAAAGAGCTGTACTCGCGCCTGTCGACGCTGTCCGAGCACGCCGACAAGCTGCGTCGCTCGATCGAATCGACGGTCACCAGCTACAACCAGTTCGCCAGCTCTCTCGAGCAGCGCGTGCTGGTGACCGCACGCAAGCTCGACGCGCTCGACGAGTCGAAGGTCATCGCCACTCCGCCACAGATCGACGAGCAGCCGAAGCGACTCAGCCAGCCCGAACTGGTGCAGCACGAACTCGACGCCCTCGATGAGACCGGGGTCGGGCGGGCCGCACTCGACTTCGAACTGCTCGACCCGCCGGTCGTGACGAAGAAGCCGAAGACGGCCTAGGCCGCCGCCACGATCTCGAGCTGCGTGTTCAGCCCGCAGCTCACTCCGCCAGCGGGTCGTCGGTCAATTCCGCCTGGATCGCCTCGCGTTGCAGCGCCGCGGCCGAGGGCACGAGCACCGGAACCGCCGGGGCCTCTTCAGCAGCCGTCGGCGCGGCGAACTGCGCCTCGTAGAGCCGCGCGTACGCACCGTTCTTCTTCAGCAGTTCGTCGTGGGTGCCCTGCTCGACGATCGAACCGGCCTCCATCACGAGGATCAGATCGGCGTCACGGATCGTCGACAGCCGGTGGGCGATGACGAACGAGGTGCGGTCCTTGCGCAGCGCACTCATCGCGCGCTGCACCATCAGCTCGGTGCGCGTGTCGACCGACGACGTCGCCTCGTCGAGGATGAGCACGCTCGGTCGCGCGAGGAACGCACGTGCGATGGTGATCAGCTGCTTCTCGCCCGCACTGATGTTGCCGCCCTCGTCGTCGAGTTCCGTGTCGTAGCCGTCGGGCAGCGAATGCACGAAGCGGTCGACGTAAGCAGCCTCGGCGGCCGCGTGGATCTCGTCGTCGGTGGCATCGGGCCGCCCGTACGCGATGTTGTCGCGGATCGTGCCGCCGAACAGCCAGGTGTCTTGCAGCACCATGCCGGTGCGCGACCGCAGGTCGTCGCGGGTCATGGTCGCGGTGTCGACGCCATCCAGGGTGATGCGCCCGCCGTCGAGCTCATAGAACCGCATGACCAGGTTGACCAGCGTGGTCTTGCCGGCACCGGTGGGTCCGACGATGGCGACGGTCGAGCCGGGTTCGGCCACGAGCGACAGATCCGTGATGAGCGGGGTCTCGTCGTCGTACGAGAACGAGACGTGCTCGAAAGCCAACCGCCCGGTCGCCGCCGTCGGCGACGTCGCCGGGTCCGGATCCGGGGACTGCTCGTCGGCATCCAGCAGCTCGAACACCCGCTCGGCCGACGCCACACCCGACTGCAGCAGGTTCGCCATCGATCCCAGCTGCGACAGCGGCTGGGTGAACTGGCGCGAGTACTGGATGAACGCCTGCACGTCGCCGAGGCTGAGCGTGCCGCTGGTGACCATGATGCCGCCGACGACCGCGATGAGCACGTAGACCAGGTTGCCGACGAACATCGTTGCCGGCATGATCAGCCCGCTGATGAATTGGGCGCCGAAGCTGGCCTTGTACAGCTCATCGTTCTTCTCACCGAAGCGCGCCTCGACCTCGCGGTGGCGTCCGAAGACCTTGACGAGCGCGTGACCGCTGTAGCCCTCCTCGATCTGGCCGTTCAGCGCACCGGTGTGGGTCCACTGGGCGACGAACAGCTTCTGTGAGCGACGCGCGATCAGCATCACGATGCCGAGCGTGAGCGGGATCGCGATCAGGGCCACCAGCGCCAGCAGCGGCGAGATGACGAACATGATGATCAGCACACCGACGACGGTCAGCAGCGAGATGAGCAGCTGGCTCAGCGTCTGCTGCAGGCTCTGCGAGATGTTGTCGATGTCGTTGGTGACACGGCTGAGCAGTTCGCCGCGCTGCATCTTGTCGAAGTAGCTGAGCGGCAGGCGATGCAGCTTGGCCTCGACCTCGCGGCGCAGCCGCAGCACGGTGCGCTGCGTGACGCCGTTCAGCACGTAGCTCTGCAGCCAGCTGAACACCGATGAGAACACGTACAGCAGCAGAACGATGCCGAGCACCAATGCGAGCGCGCTGAAGTCGATGCCCTCGCCCGGATGCAGGTTCAGGCCGGAGATGAAGTCGGCCTGCTGCTGGTCGCCGCTGGCTTCGAGCTGGGCGATCACCTGGTCTTGGGTCACTCCCGCCGGGATGGTGCTCGAGATGGCGCCCTCGAAGATGATGTTGGTCGCCTCGCCGAGGATCTTGGGTCCGAGCACGGCGAGCAGCACGCTGGTGACGCCGAGCAGGATGACGCCGACGAGCTTCGCGCGCTCCGGTGCGAGGCGGCCGATGAGCCGCCGCGCCGACGGGCCGAAGTTCATCGACTTCTCGACGGGCATCCCCATGCCGCCGAACGGTCCGCCGCCGCCCGGTCCCCCGCGCCGCTGGGCGACCGCCGCGAGTGCGGGACGCTCGGGCGCGGCGGGCTTCGGGGTGGGCTGCGGGGTGGGCTGCGAGGTGGGCTTCTGTTCGTTCTTCTTGCCGGCCATCAGGCCACCTCCGCCGTCAGCTGGCTGGCCACGATCTCGGCGTACTCCGTCGAGGTCTGCAGCAGTTCGTCATGCGTGCCCGTGCCGACCACGGTGCCGTCCTCGATCACGATGATCTGGTCGGCATCGATGATCGTCGACACCCGCTGGGCGACCACGATCACGGTCGCATCGGTCACCTCACGCTCGAGAGCGGCGCGCAGCCGCTGATCGGTCGCCGTGTCGAGTGCCGAGAACGAGTCGTCGAAGACGTAGATCTCGGGCCGCTTCACCAGCGCTCTCGCGATGGCCAACCGTTGTCGCTGACCTCCCGACACGTTCGTGCCGCCCTGCGAGATCGGCGCCTCGAGCTGCTCGGGCATGGCCTCGACGAAATCGCGGCCCTGGGCGATGTCGAGTGCGCTCCACAGGTCGTCGTCGGTCGCATCCGGATTGCCGTAGCGCAGGTTCGTCGCCACCGTGCCCGAGAACAGGTAGGCGCGCTGCGGTACCAGCCCGATCTTCGACCACAGAGTGTCGGGGTCGAGTTCGCGCACGTCGATGCCGTCGACCAGCACCGCTCCCCCGGTGACGTCGAACAGGCGGGGCAGCAGGTTGACCAGGGTCGTCTTGCCCGATCCGGTGCTGCCGATGATGGCGGTGGTCTGCCCGCGCTTGGCGGTGAAGCTCACATCGCGCAGCACCGGCTGCTCGGCGCCGGGGTACGAGAACGTGGCACTGCGCAGCTCGACCTGGCCGACCTGCTTCAGCTCGGTCACCCCGTCGACCGGCGGCACGACTGACGGCTCAGTGTCGAGCACCTCGCCGATGCGATCGGCCGACACCGCGGCGCGCGGCAGCAGCACGGCGATGAAGGTCGCCATCATGACGGCCATCAAGATCTGGATGAGATAGCTGAGAAAGGCGGTCAGCGACCCGATCTGCAGTTCGCCGCTCTCGATCCGGAACGCCCCGAACCACAGCACCGCGACACTCGACACATTCAGCACCAGCATCACCATGGGGAACATCAGCGCGAAGAGGCGGCCCGTCTTGAGGGCGGTCTCGGTGAGCTCGTCGTTGGCGACGCCGAACCGGTCGCGTTCCACGGGCTCGCGCACGAACGCGCGGACCACGCGCATGCCGGTCAGCTGCTCGCGCAGCACACGGTTCACGGTGTCGATGCGGGTCTGCATCACGCGGAACAGCGGCACCATCCGCACGATGATGAAGCTCATCGCGATCAGCAGGGCCGGCACCGCGACCACGAGGATCAGCGAGAGTTGCAGGTCTTCGTGCAGGGCGAAGATGACGCCGCCGACGGCCTGGATCGGGGTGGCGATCAGCATCGTGCAGGTCATCAGCACCAGCATCTGCACCTGCTGCACGTCGTTGGTGGTGCGGGTGATCAGAGACGGGGCGCCGAACTTCGAGACCTCACGCTCGCTGAACTCCCCGACCCGGCGAAAGATCGCCGCACGCAGGTCGCGGCCGAGGCCCATCGCGACCCGTGCGCCGAAGTAGACGGCGGCGATGGAACAGGCGATCTGCACCAGCGTGATGCCGAGCATCAGCGCCCCGGTGCCGAAAATGAACCCGGTGTCGCCCTTCACGACCCCCTCGTCGATGATGTCGGCGTTGAGATTCGGCAGCGAGAGCGCCGCGATGGACTGGGCGGCCTGAAACAGGATCACGCCGATGAGCAGAGGCCAGAACGGCTTCAGGTAGCGCACGAGGATCTTGCCGAGCATGGCTAGGGCTTCTTTCTGGTGGACGGGGTTGCGAGCACGCCGTGCAGGATCACACCGGCGAGCTCATCGGTGCTGAAGGTGTGCGCCGCGTTGAAGTGGGGGACGGCCGAACCGAACGCGAGCAGTCGCAGGTAGAAGCCGAGGGTCGGGATGGGGACGGCCAGCTCGTCGGGACGAAAGACGTTGTCGAGCACCTTCAGCCAGTCGTCGTCACTGGGACGCGGCGTGCGCAGACCCGGCGGAGGCCCCTGCATCCCGATCGCGGTCATCAGACCGACCACCCCGGTGAACCGCTCCTGCAGCAGCGACAGCACCTGCCGGACCTTCGCCTCTGTGGGCTCCTCCGGATCGATGCCACGCAACGCATTGCGGAAAGGCTCGGGATCCATGAAGCGCTCGAATGCGGCCTCGATCACGCTGTCTTTGTCGCCGAAGGCGCGGAACAGGGTGCCCTCGGCGATCCCGGCCGCGTCGGCCAGCGCCTTGCTGCTCACCGCGCGCCCCTGCTCGCGGATCAGCGGGATGACGGCGTCGATGATCGCGGCGCGGCGTTCGTCGGGGGCGAGCGGCTTGGCACGCTCGCGACCCAGCACGACGAAACCGTCGGGGCGCACATCGATCACCCGGTGATACTAAGTGAGTGAGTACTCACTCCGCAAGTTCGCCCAGCCATTTCTCCACGAGGTGGTCGGCCAGCACCCGGCGGATCGTTCCCGACCGCGCCCGCAGCACGATGCTCTCGGTGCGGATGATCGGTCCCTTGCGCTGCACCCCGCGCACCAGGTTGCCGTCGGTGACCCCCGTGGCGACGAAGAACGTGTTGTCACCCTTCACCAGTTCATCGGCCTCGTACACATGGTCGAACTTGAGCCCGGCGTCGAGGCCGCGCTGCTTCTCATCGTCGGTGCCGGGCGCCAGCCGCGTCTGGATCAGACCGCCGAGCGCCTTGATCGCGCAGGCCGTCGCGACGCCCTCCGGGCTGCCCCCGATACCGATGCACATGTCGATGCGACCTTCGTAGCTGGCGGCATCGATGCCCCCGGCCACGTCGCCGTCGAGCAGCAGTCGGGTGCCGGCACCCGCCGCACGGATCTCATCGATCAGCCCGATGTGCCGTGGCCGGTCGAGCACGCCGATCGACATGTCGCCGACGTCTTTGCCCTTCGCCTTGGCGAGAGCCCGGATGTTCTCGGCGACGCTCTGCCGGATGTCGACGACGCCGATGCCCTCGTGCCCGGTGACGATCTTGTCCATGTAGAACACCGTCGACGCGTCGAGCATCGCGCCGCGATCGGCCGCCGCGATCATCGAGATCGCGTTGCGTCGGCCGGACGCCGTGAGCGAGGTGCCGTCGATCGGATCGACCGCGATGTCGCAGGCGGGACCCCGGCCGTTGCCGACCACCTCGCCGTTGTAGAGCATCGGCGCCTTGTCTTTCTCGCCCTCGCCGATCACGACCGTGCCCGCGAAGTTGACCGTCCCCAAGAACTTGCGCATCGCATCCACCGCCGCGCCGTCGGCGCCGTTCTTGTCGCCCTTGCCGATGAAGGGCACGGCGCGAATGGCGGCGGCCTCGGTGGCACGCACCAGCTCCATCGCCAGGTTGCGGTCGGGGTGCAGGTAGAGGGTTCCGGTTTCGGGGGTCACGAGGGCATCCAAAGTCGTCGAGATGAACAGGATGCGCTGGTGGCGTGAGCGCTCTGTCAGACTATCGCCATGCCTATCGCTACCCCCGATCAGTACGCCGAGATGCTCGACACCGCCAAGAAGAACGGGTTCGCGTTCCCCGCGATCAACGTGTCGTCGTCGTCCACCATCAACTCGGTACTACAGGGCCTGACCGAGGCCGGATCCGACGGCATCATTCAGGTGACGACCGGCGGCGCCGACTACTTCGCCGGCCAGACCGTGAAGGCCCGCGCCTCGGGCGCCCTGGCATTCGCCGCCTTCGCCACCGAGGTCGCCAAGAACTACCCGATCACGGTCGCGCTGCACACCGACCACTGCCCCAAAGACGCCCTGCCGGGCTTCGTCATGCCGCTCATCGAAGCGTCCGAGGCCGAGGTGAAGGCAGGTCGGCACCCGATCTTCCAGTCGCACATGTGGGACGGGTCGGCCGTGCCGCTGACCGAGAACCTCGAGATCGCGAAAGAGCTGCTGCCCCGCATGAAGGCGATCGAGGCGATCCTCGAGGTCGAGATCGGGGTCGTCGGCGGCGAAGAAGACGGCGTCAGCCACGACATCAGCGAGCACCTGTACACGACGCTCGATGACGCGATCCAGACCGTCGAGGCGCTCGGCCTCGGCGAGCAGGGCCGCTACATCGCCGCCCTCACGTTCGGCAACGTGCACGGCGTCTATGCGCCCGGCGGCGTGGTGCTCAAGCCCGAGCTGCTGAAGACGATTCAGGATGGCATCCAGGCCAAGTACGGCACCGGACCGTTGCCGCTCGACCTGGTGTTCCACGGCGGTTCGGGTTCGACGCCCGAAGAGATCGCCACGGCCGTCAAGAACGGCGTGATCAAGATGAACATCGACACCGACACGCAGTACGCGTTCAGCCGCTCGGTGGCCGACACGGTGCTGAAGAACTACGACGGGTTCATCAAGGTCGACGGGGGCCTCGGCAACAAGAAGGTCTACGACCCGCGCGCCTGGGGCAAGACGGCGGAGTCGGCGATGGCCGTGCGCGTCGGCGCCGCGACCGAAGAGCTCGGCTCGAAGGGCCACAGCATCTCGTCGAAGTAGTCGGTGCCTGGGCCTGTCGAAGGGGGCCTGTCGAAGGGTCAGTCCGGCAGGTTGAAGCTCAGCTTGATGAAGCGGTCGCGGCTCCATTGCAGGTCTTTCACCGCGGTGCCCAGCGTCAGGTAGTAGGGCGCGAGGTGCATGATGCGCCGACCCTCGGGCAGTTCCATGTCGAGGCTGACGCCGACCGCGGTCGATCCGTCGTCGGCGCCGCGGAGTTCGACGAGCAGCGACCCGGCATCGGTTCCGGGGGTGTCGAGAATCGCCGTCAACAGGGCCCGCAGGGCGGTGCGCTGCGCGGCACGCATCTTGCCTGCTCGGTGCTCCGGGTCGACGACGACGAGCCGCGAGCCCTGCGCCACCGAGTCGAGCCAGCTCAGGTTCGACTGGGTCACCAGGTCATCACGCAGCCGCCGCGCCATCTGGCCCGCGAGGGTGCGGTCGTTCGCCGACACCACTCCGTTCGCGATGATCGATTCGAGGAACGGCACCGCCCGCGCCGTGAGTTCAGCGAGTCGCACCCGCTCGGCCTCGGCCACCTCGTCTGTTCGCGCCGCCTCCGGCGACACCAGCGATTCGGAGCGTTTCTCGATCAGCGGCTGCATGCGCGACACGACGACGTGTGAGAACACGGCCGTCGCCACGATGCCGGTGACGATCGGCGAGGTGATGATCAACACGGTCGAGAGCGGACCCCACTGGGGCACGTCGTCGCGCACGATGAAATAGGCAAAAGGCGCCGTGACGACGATCGAGGCGGACCCGAGCAGCACCAGGGTGCGCGCCGGCAGGTACGGCGCCAGGCTGGCCAGGGTCAGCGCGACGCCGAACGGTGCCCACCACAGCTCGAT
Source organism: Pseudolysinimonas sp. (assembly GCA_039932215.1). GTDB lineage: Bacteria > Actinomycetota > Actinomycetes > Actinomycetales > Microbacteriaceae > JBDSKH01. Next base: position 7,838 of record JBDTQN010000055.1, read on the forward strand.
CGAGAACACGATGTTGGTGTAGCCGAGCGCCGACACCAGGAACCCGAGACTCGAGATGCCGACCGCGATCGCCCCGACCCCCCACCCGATGCGGCGGCGCAGGGGCCGGGTCATGAGGTGCACGAACAGGCACCCGATCGTCGCCAGGATGACCCCGGTGAACTGCAGGCGCGGATTGCCGACCTGCACCCAGGTGATGACGGCGAGCGTCGATCCGTAGACAAAGTTGAGCGTCGCGAACACCAGCGGCACCAGCGGCCCGGTGAACCAGCTGAGCGGGTCGACCTCGTAGGGCGACACGGTCGAGCCCCTCATCGGTGCGTCTCGCGATGGGTCGATTCCGGATTCGGCGCCACGACCTTGAGGATCGGGATCGTGAGCACCACCGAGGTTCCACCGCCGGGCGTCGACCAGATCTGGGCGGACCCCCCGACCGCTTCGACCCGGTCGATGATCGACCCACGCACGCCGAGTCGATCCTCGGGAATCGCCGACATGTCGAACCCGGTGCCCTGATCGGTGATCATCACCGTGATGTCGTCGGCGTAGATCAACTCGAGCTCGGCGACCGACGCCCCCGAGTGGCGCACCACGTTCTCGAACGCCGCCTGAACGGCCCCGACCAGGGCGCGCGCCACATCCGGACGCAGCTTGTAGACCCCGCTGCCCGAACCGGTGACGTGGATGCTGAGGCCGCGCCACTGGAAGTCGCTCACCATGCGCATGATCTCGTTGCGCAGGCTCGCGTCTTCTTCGTCGGCTGTGGGGACCGTGGTGCTCTCGGAGATCCACTCGGCACCGCGCAGTTGCTCGAGGTCGGCACGCAGCCGGGCGATCGCGCGCTCGTCGAGGGTGTCGGTGGTGTTCAGAACGATCGAGAGGTCGTTGAGCACGGTGTCGTGCACGGCCGCGGTGGTGCGACGCGAGAGGTCTTCGCCGCTCGCGAGGCGCAACGTCTCGGCCTCGAGCTCGTCGAAGTTGGGCAGCTTGCGTCGTTGCGCGTTCTGGATCGCCGCGAACGTGAGATACCCGACCGACGCGATCAGGAACACCATCAACGGACCGAATCCGGGACGGAACGGCACCGTCGCGATCATCGATGCGGCAAGCGAGACGGTCGACGCGAGGACGAGGCCGAACAGGCTCCACAGGATGCCGCTCAGTGCCGTCGCGGCACTAACGCCGACGGCGACGAGCGCGAGCGTCGGACGGTTGACCAGGTAGAGGTTGGTCTCCAGGATGCCGGGGTCGCCCTGCAGAAGAGCGAGTTCGTAGCCGAGCGTGGCGACCGCAGCGACCGCGAGGTAGCCCAGCACCACCTCGGTGCGGCGCCAGCGCGCGACGGCGGCGATGCCGAGCAGCATCACCGCCAGCAGCGCGAGAGGAACGGGCAGCTCGTCTGCGCGCCCGCGCATCACCATGGTCTCGATCAGCACCGGGATCGCGACCGCGACGATCACGGCGCCGACCGCCCAGCCCATGGTCGCCACGGTGCCGTTGATGATGCGGCCCGCGAGGTCACGAGGCAGTACGCGAACGCGCATGCGGCCACCTCCTCGTGAGGCAGAGACTACCCGCGCCCGCGGCCTCCGAGCGCGCGATCGTCGGCGTTGCCCGAAGCGTCGGTGCGCAGTTCTTTGGGGAGGGAGAACATCAGATCTTCGTGCGCGGTGGTGATCTCCTCGACGCTCGAGTACCCGGCATCGGCCAGATCGTCGAGCACCTCGCGGACGAGCACCTCGGGAACGCTCGCCCCCGACGTGACACCGACCGAGCGGACGCCCTCGAGCCACTCCTGCTTGATCTCGCTCGCGTAGTCGACCCGGTGCGCGGCCTTCGCCCCGTATTCGAGCGCGACCTCGACGAGACGCACGCTGTTGGAGCTGTTGGCCGACCCGACCACGATGACGAGGTCGGCATCCGGAGCCACCTTCTTGATCGCGACCTGGCGGTTCTGGGTGGCGTAACAGATGTCGTCGCTCGGGGGATCTTGCAGGTGCGGAAAGCGCTCGCGCAGGCGGTGCACGGTGTCCATGGTCTCGTCGACGCTGAGGGTGGTCTGCGAGATCCACACCAGGTTGTCGGTGTCGGGCACCTCGATCGTGTCGACGGCCTCGGGACTGCCGACCAGGATGGTGCGTTCGGGGGCCTGGCCCATCGTGCCCTCGACCTCCTCGTGGCCGGCGTGACCGATGAGCAGGATGGTGGCGTCCTGTTTCGCAAAGCGCTGGGCTTCGCGGTGCACCTTCGTGACGAGCGGGCAGGTCGCGTCGATCGCCTCGAGGCCGCGGTCGGCCGCCCCCTGCACCACCGCCGGGCTGACGCCGTGTGCGCTGAACACGATGTGGGACCCGACCGGCACCTCGTCGACGTCGTCGACAAAGATCGCACCGCGCTTCTCGAGCTCGCTGACCACGTGGACGTTGTGCACGATCTGCTTGCGCACGTAGACGGGCTCGCCGAAGCGGTCAAGCGCCTTCTCGACCGCGATCACGGCGCGGTCGACACCGGCGCAGTACCCGCGCGGGGCTGCCAGGAGCACGCGCTTGCCGCCGGCGACAGGGAGGTCTTTGAGCCGACCACGCGGCGCGGGGCTGCGTATCTCAACAGCCTGCGGCGCGGCGAGCGGGACCTGCCCGTTGGTGATCACAGGTCGATTCTACGGAGCGCACGCTGTGCGTCGCCGGGCAGACGCCGGGTCAGGCGAGGGCGAACGTGGCGAAGAACCCGTCGGCGGTCGTCGGGTCGAGGTTGGCGGCGACCAACTGGTACTGCACGTCGCCGTCGATCGCGATCACCACGATGAGGTTCCCCGCCGGAACGCTGATGACAGCCTTGACGGCGGAGATGCCCGCGAGGGTGGCCGGATCGGAGGACACCAGCTGCGCGTTCGGCGTGTTCGCGATCAGACCGTCGACCGCCGACTGCAGCGACGCGGTGGTGTCGGTGAGTTCCCGTGCCGGATATCGGGCGCCGGTCGACACCAGGCTGGCCTTGCCGTTGTCCCAGGTGGCAGAGGTGACCTCGATCTCCGCGCCCCCGGCCGGAACGGTCTGCGACTGCTCGGTCGGCTCGGCGGGGAACTCGATGCTGTAGCCGTAGTCGTCCGAGACGTAGACGAAGCCGGCGCTGCTGGATGTCGGGGTCGGGTCGGGCGTCGGGGCCGCGGTCTGCGATGCCGCCACGTCGATCAGGGCGCGGACGCCGAAGAACAGTCCGACGGCAAGCAGCGCGAACACCGCGATCGTGACGAGCACGCGCGTGCGCCGGGTCGGCTCGACGGGTGTGGTCATCGGGCAATCCTAGAGAGGTCACCCGAGATCGGATTTTCACCAGAAGTCCCGACCGAGTCGCCGGCCCGTCGTCACCATCGCGTACCCTGACCGCGTGACGGACACCGCAGCATCCCGCGAGCGCGCCAACGGCGAGGCCGCCTCGACCTCTGAGGCGCCGTGGCCCGTCGCGGTCGTCGCCCAGAAGATCAAGGGCTACATCGAGCGGCTCGGAACGGTCTGGGTCGAGGGCGAGCTCGCGCAGTGGAACGAACGCAACGGCTCGGTGTTCGGCAAGCTCAAAGACCTCGAGGGCGATGTGACGCTGTCGTTCCAGCTCTGGTCGTCGACGCGCGCCAAGCT
>JBDTQN010000056.1:0-11459 GCA_039932215.1 Pseudolysinimonas sp.
CGTGCTGCGCGACGGCGAGGATCGGCGGGATGTTGTCGCCGGGGTGCGAGTACTCGGCCGCGAGGAAGGTGTCGTGGTAGTCGAGTTCGCGCACCGCGACCCCGTTGGCGTAGGCGGCCCACTCGGGACCGAAGCGGCCCTCGATGCCGAACACGGTCGAGCCGGCACCGCCGCTGGTTGAGCCTGTCGAAACCACCGGGTGGCTCTCCGCCTGCCCGCGTGCCGCAACGACGGGCGCACGCGTGAGCGACGCCACGGCGACCGACGCGTTGTCGATGACCCGGTTGATGATCATCTCGACCACCTCGGGCTCGACCGCGACCGGGTCGGCCGCGACCTCGGCGATCTTCCACGCGAGTTGTTGTTCGCGGGGCAGCTCTTCCGAGCTCTTGTATGTGCGGACGGGGTGCAGCTTCATGACGTGGCTTTCTGACGGGGGTGGTCGGGGTGGTCGTCGAGTGCGGCGAGGATGCTGGTGAGCGACGCGCGCAGGTGGACAGAAGTGGCGGATGCGGCGAGCGCCTCGTCGCCGTCGCGGATCGCCTCGCAGATGAGGCGGTGCTCGTCGGCGGCGCGCAGCAGGCGGTCGGGGTTGTCGGCGGCGAAGCGACGCGCGCGGGCGAGATGGGTGCGCACCCCCTGAAGGGCGGTGAGGATCGCGGGGTTGGCGACCGCGGCATCCAGAGCCTGGTCGAACCGCGCGATGACCTCGTAGTACGCGTCGACGCCGGCCGCCGTGAGGGTGTCGGCCGCGTGCGAGAACTCATCGGCGAGCGCGGCGAAGTTCTCGGGCCTGCCGCGGCGCGCGGCCAGGCGGGCGGCCTGCGCCTCGAGCGCCTCGCGCAGTTCGAACAGGTCGACGACGCTCTCGCGCGAGACCTCGGGCACGACGCCCGTGCGGCCGCGGCTGGTATCGACGAGTCCCTCGAGCGCGAGCCGGGCCAGCGCGGCACGCAGCGGGGTGCGGCTGACGCCCAGACGCTCGGCTAGTTCGGTCTCGCTCAGCGCGGTTCCGGCAGAGAGGGCGCCCCCGACGATCTCGTCACGGAGGGCCTGGTAGGCCCGGTCACTGGCGCGCACCAGACGAATCTACGCGCGTTGCGGACTTTTGTATACAAAAGGCGGTGTTGTGGCCGTGCGGACGGGCGTCGCGCGCTGTTCTGTATGCATTGGGCGCCGCTGTGGGTCGTGCGATCTATCGTGCGGTCATGACCGAGGCGGTGGAAGCGTGGTGGGCGCGGCGCCAGTTCTCGCGTGGTGCCGACGTTCCCTACGCGGTCGGGACGTATCGCGAGGAGTGGCAGCAGTATCCGACGCTCGTGCGGCAGTACCACCCCGAGTTCAACGCCGGAATCACTCTCACCCAGATCCCGCCGGCCGCTGACGTACTGCTGCTCTGGCAGTGTGATGTGGGTCATCTGTTCGCGGCGACCCCGGCCGAACAGCGCAACCGCCCGAGCCGCGAACGTCGGCGTTCGTCATGGTGCCCGGAGTGCGCGGCGGGGGCGAAACCCCGAACGCCGCGGCCGGCCGCCGAGATCCGGGCGCGGGCCGAGGCTCCGAAACCCCACCGGCGACCGGTGTGCCAGAAGACGCCCGAGCTGACGCCTGGCGAGGCATTCGCCAGTGAGTGCGCGCCGCCGCCTGCGTCGGCGGTCGAGGCGCAGCTGCGACAGGACCTCGAGACCCGGCTCGAGTACACCACCGGTCTCACCGCGATCCGCGTCGCGCGCCCGTTCTTCGACCACCTGGAGGTGTGGCCCGACATTCTGATTCCCGAACTGCGCATCGCGGTCGAGTACGACAGCACCGGGCGGCACGGACTCGAACACGTCGGAACGCGCGAACAGGTCGACCGCCGCAAAGACCGGCTGGTGCGAGCGAGCCGCTGGGAGGTGGTGCGCATCCGCACCGGCAAGCTCGCACCGCTGGGGCCGTACGACCTGCAGGTCGGCGGCGCCGGCAAGCGCACGCTGACACAGCTTCTCGACACCTTCCGCGCGATCCGCGGCGACCTGATCGTCGAGGCCTACCGGCGCTAAAATCCGTCCATGAACGGCACCCGCGTCCGTGCCTGGGTGGGCACGATCGTGTTCCTGTTCGTCGCGCCCGGCGTCGTTGCCGGACTCATCCCCTTTGCGATCACGGGATGGCGGGTGCCCGACTGGGGCGGCTGGATCTGGCCGGTCGCGATCGTCGCCGGCCTCCTCATCCTGGGCGGGATCGTGGTGCTGCTCGACGCGTTCGTGCGCTTCGCTCGCGCCGATGGCACCCCCGCACCGCCCGCACCGCCCGCACCGACCGCGCACCTCGTCATCGTCGGGCCGTACCGGTTCGTGCGCAACCCGATGTACGTCGCGGTGGTGGCCATCATCCTGGGGAAGGCGCTGCTGTTCGGCAGCTGGGCGACCCTGGTGTACCTAGCGGTTGCTCTGACGGCGGTGGTGCTGTTCGTTGCGTTCTACGAGCAGCCGACGCTCGAGCGGACGTACGGCGACGAGTACCGCACCTATCGCGCGAACGTGCGAGCGTGGATCCCGCGGCTGACGCCGTGGGACGGGACAGCCACCTGAGATCCAGCATCAAAGAGTCGGCCATGCCTAGTTCAGGTTCTCTTTCGCGGCTGACCTCAGCGCACTGAGCAGCCGTTGTGACGAACCGCCAGTCGAGTAGCTGTCCACCGCTGTTCTTACTGCGAGGGCCAGCTCGGGCGAGGCGGCGAGGCCGAACGACAACGATGGAACTATCTGATTCGTTCGCAGCGACTCGATCGCACCCTGCTGATACTCGCTGTAGTCGGCGGGGTCGGCATCGACCCGCGCCGGCAGCGAACCCTTCGCGGCGTTCAGCGCTCGCTGGCCCTCGATCGATATGGCTACCGCGAGCCACTTCATCGCAGACGGGGCGTGCACCGCCCCGACTGGCAGCACAAATGCGTCGGCCGACAGGTCGAACGTGCCCGCCGTTCCAGGAACAGGCACAGCGTTGTACTGCCGGCCGAAGGTATAGCCAGCCCTCTGGAACGCCGCATCGATGGAGTCCGCGCCGACGACGTACGCCGCATCACCAAGTACGACGCTCTGGACGACCTCCGGGGTCTCACGAGCGCCGGCCCCAGGATCCGAATACTCAAGAAGGGACGCATAGTGTGCGACAGCGTCCTCCACGTCGGGATATTGCCAGGCGTCAAGCTCGCGCCAAAGTCGGCTGTATAGCACCGGTCCGAGGTCGGCGATCAGGACTCCTTCGAACAACTGGAGTCTCGTCTCCGCGCTACCCACCGCCAGTGGAAATTCCAGCCCAGCGGCACGGAGGGCGGCCAGGTCGTCGAGCCACTCGGGGAGGGTGGCCGGCGCGCTCGAGGGATTCAGCCCGTAGCGCTTGAGCACTTCCGAGTTACTCCACATCACGTTTACACGGTGGATGTCAGTGGGAACCGCGAAGGGGTCCTGATCGACGCTGACGAGCTCGACCAGCGTGGCGGGGAGTACTTGCCGGAGTTGCTCGTCGTCGAATAGCGATGAGAGCGCGTGGAGTCGATCGTCTCGGATGTACTGCGTCAACGCTGCGCCAGGCGCGGCCTGGAAGACATCCGGGGGGTTGCCGGCCTCGATTCTCGCCGCGATGGCTGCACGCGCCGCCACGCCATCACCTCCCCGCACCGAGGCATCAATGAACTCGATCTCCGGATACTCCTCTTCGAATACTGCGACCAGCTCGTAGAGGGCCGTCTGGTCCGGACCGGCCGCCCACCATGTGACGGCTTCTATCTGGTTCGGATCGTTTGGATCCGAACCAGCATCCTCGCGCTGGCATCCCGCGAGGGGCGCGATGATCAGTGCGACAGCGACGGCGGCTGCGAGCCGAGGTGAGATCATGATCGCCCCGCGAGCAGCGTGTACTTGGGCGCCAGGTACTCCAGCAGACCCTCAGAACCGCCTTCCCGCCCCAGGCCGGACAACTTCACCCCGCCGAACGGCGCTGACGCGTTTGAGACGAGACCCGTGTTGATGCCCATCATCCCTGTCTCGATCTCGCCGATGAGGCCGTGCGCTCGATCAAGATCGCGCGTGTAGGCGTAGGAGACAAGCCCGTATTCAGTGGCGTTCGCGATATCGATCGCCTCCCTATCATCCGCGAACGAAGTCACACCGAGGAGGGGGCCGAAGATCTCTTCGCGCATCATCCGGGCCGACTGAGACAGACCAGTGACGACAGTCGGCTCAAAGAAGTGTCCGGCGCCGGTGAGCCTCTTTCCACCGAGCGCAATTCGCGCACCGTGTGTAACCGCGTCCTCGACCAAAGCTGCGCAGTTGTCGACCGCGGCCGAGTTGATAAGCGGCCCGATGTCGGTGCTCGCATCAGTCCCGCGACCGACGCGAAGAGCCCTTACTCGTTCAGTCACGCGACTGCTGAATTCGTCGACGACGCTTTCGTGAACGATGAATCGATTGGCCGCAGTACACGCCTGGCCAATGTTTCGGAACTTGGCGACCATCGCACCGTCTACTGCGGCGTCGAGGTCCGCATCCTCGAAGACCAGGAACGGTGCGTTTCCGCCCAACTCCATTGACGTGCGCAGCACTCCTTCGGCTGCCTGCCGAAGGAGGTGACGTCCGACTTCCGTCGAACCGGTGAAACTGAGCTTTCGGAGGCGAGGGTCGGCAATTATCGGCGCTGAAGTCCCCTGTGAACGGCCCGTCGGGAGAATGTTCACCACACCCGGTGGCACACCGGCGTCGATCAGTAGTTGACCTAGAAGGAGGGTTGTCAGCGGGGTGAGCTCCGCTGGTTTGATGACGACAGTGCAACCGGCGGCCAAGGCGGGTGCGATCTTCCGTGTTGCCATCGCCAACGGGAAGTTCCATGGTGTGATCAGAAAGCTGGGTCCGACTGGCCGATAGCTGATGACCGTCGACCCGGTGCCCTCAGGGTTGCGTGCGAACCGACCAGGATGGCGCACGGCCTCCTCCGAGAACCACCGAAAAAACCCCCCTCCGTAGCCGACCTCGCCCCGAGCTTCAGCGAGCGGCTTACCCATCTCCAGACTCATGAGCAGCGCAAAGTCGTCCGCTCGCTCCTGCAGCAGCTCCCACGCGCGACGAAGAATCTCTGACCGACAGCGAGGCGACGCGCTTTCCCACGCAGCCGAACTTTCGACGGCGGCGTCCAACGCGCGCATGCCGTCGGTGGGACCCGCGCTCGCCACCGTGGCGAGGGTGCGACCCGTCGATGGGTCCTCGACGGAGAACGACTCGCCGTCGGATGAGTCTTGCCATTGGCCGGCAATGAGCAGGCTCGTCGGCACTCCGCCCAGGAGCTCCACCTCGGCTCCGCTCACGGGTAGAGCCCGCGCAATCGATGCGCGTCGGCGACTCGCTTGACCGCGAGACACGTCGCGGCGTCACGGAGGGTAAGCGCATCGGAATCGGCGGCAGTCACTACCGAATCCCACGCAATCGTCAGGCGTTCGGCCAGCCGCTGGTTGACCTCAGCTTCCGACCACCAATACGCCTGATTTGCTTGAACCCACTCGAAGTAGGAAACGATCACGCCGCCCGCATTGGCCAGAATGTCTGGCACAACCAGGACTCCGCGATGCGCCAGAATCCGGTCGGCCTCGTTCGTTGTCGGCCCGTTAGCTCCTTCGACGACGATGCTCGCACGGACGTTGGCCGCGTTGGATTCATCGAGGACTCCCTCGATAGCGGCGGGCACCAGAACATCCACGTCGAGCTCAAGAAGATCCGAAGGGATGATTTCATCCCCTCCCTCGAAACCCACAACCGAGCCGGTTCGATCGACGTGATCCGCCAGCGCCGCGATGTCGAGGCCCGCCGGACAGGCGACTGCTCCGTCTACGTCACTGATCGCGACGACGCGAACGCCAGCATCCGCTAGAAACCGTGCCGTATCGCGGCCGACCTTGCCGAAACCTTGTACGGCTGCCGTCGCCCGCGCAGTTGCGATACCTCGTTTCGCCATCGCGAGGAGCGCAACATGGGCTACTCCTCGCGAGGTTGCACTTGCGCGCCCGAGGGAACCGCCAAGGCTGACGGGTTTGCCGGTCGCAACGCCAGGCACGGTGTGTCCGATGGCGACCGAGTAGGTGTCCATCATCCAAGCCATCGTCTGCTCATCGGTCCCGATGTCGGGGGCAGGGATGTCCTTCTCAGGACCGATCAGCGGCAAGATCTCGGTGGTGTACCTCCGGGTGAGGCGCTCGAGCTCGGTTGTCGAATGTGTCCGGGGGTCGATGGCGACCCCGCCCTTGGCACCTCCGTATGGCACGTCGACGAGAGCGCACTTCCATGTCATCCACATGGCCAGTGCCCGGACCTCGTCTAGATCGACGTGAGGGCTATACCGAAGTCCGCCCTTTGCCGGGCCGCGCGAGAGGTTGTGCTGAACTCTGTGCCCGACATACACAGCGACCGAACCGTCATCGCGGCGGAGCGGAATGCTGACGGTCAATTCGCGCCGAGGGATCGCGAGCATCGCGTGAACGCCCGCATCGAGTTCGAGTAGTTCAGCTGCCCGCGCGAGCTGTGCCCGTGCGTCCACCAGCGGCCCGGCCGGCGTGACTTCCGACAGCAGAGTCATGCCGTCGCCAGAGCCTTCGCAACAACGCCCAGACCCTCTACCAGCAAGTCGTCAGAGATCGCCAGCGGGGGAAGAAATCTGATGACATTGCCGTACGTCCCACAGACCAAGACGACCACTCCTGAGGCGTGTGCAGCCGAGGCGACCCTGGCCGCCAGCGCTTGGTCCGGCTCTGATGTGAGGGGGTCGATGAATTCGGCAGCGATCATCGCTCCGCGGCCGCGGACGTCACCGACGCGGGGATCGGCCGCCCGCATCGCGTTGAGGCGCCCACGAAGGATTACCTCGATTTCGCGGGCGCGTTCGATCAAACCTCCGTTCTCGAAAAGGTCGAGCGCTGCGAGTGCGGCGGCGCACGCGATCGGGTTGCCGCCATACGTGCCACCCAGGCCGCCGACGTGAGGCGAGTCCATGATGTCGGCGCGCCCGGTGACAGCAGAGAGCGGCAGGCCCCCAGCGAGCCCCTTTGCCATCACAACGAGATCTGGAACGACGCCTTCGTGATCAACGGCAAACATGGCGCCGGTCCGGGCGAAGCCGGTCTGGACCTCGTCAGCGATGAACACAACACCATTTGCCCTCCCCCAGTCGACGAGTGTCGGGATGAAGCCTTCTGCGGGCACGATGAATCCACCCTCACCCTGGATCGGCTCGAGGATGATCGCGGCCAGATTGCCGGCGCCAACCTGCTTCTCGATGAGACCGATTGCCTTCTCTGCGGCATCAGGGCCGCTCGTGCCCCCGTCGCGATACGGGTAAGACATCGGTGCACGGTAGACCTCCGAAGCAAACGGCCCGAACCCGCTCTTGTACGGCATGGACTTCGCCGTGAGAGCCATCGTGAGGTTGGTCCGCCCGTGATAGGCGTGGTCAAATGCAACGACAGCCTGCCGCTTGGTAAATGCCCGAGCGATCTTTATCGCGTTCTCTACCGCTTCCGCCCCAGAGTTGAACAGTGCGGTCCGCTTTGCGTGACTACCCGGAGTCAGGCGGTTGAGCACCTCCGCAACCGCGACGTACCCCTCGTAGCCGTTGATCATGAAACAGGTGTGCGTGAAACGAGCTGCCTGCTGAGTGATCGCCTCCACTACCTCAGGAGCGGAGTTGCCGATCGTGGTCACCGCGATGCCAGACCCCAGATCAATCAAGCTATTGCCATCGATGTCGCGGATGATGCCCCCGCTGGCCTCCTTGACGAAGACAGGCAACGTGATTCCCACAGCCGAGGAGACTGCGGCGCCCTTCCGCTTGAGCATGTCGCGCGAGCGCGGACCGGGGATCTCAGTCACAAGGTCGCGCCGTTGGATGAGCGAGGAGGAGGCTGCCTTAGCGTTCATGGCGCCAAGTTAGGCCCACCCAGAAGCTGGCTGGCCTGCCAAATCGGCAACCTGCGCTCCGCTACTGCCGCGGTGGCAAATTGGCCTGAGCCCGGTCAACCGACCGTATGAGAACGAGAAGCTCTGCCTTCCCATTGAGGGTCTCAAGGTCGAGGTCGATCAGGCGACCGAGTTGACGCATTCGATCCTTCAAGGAATGCCGATGCACTCCGAGCGACCTAGCCGCGGAATCCCACTGGCCATCATGCGCGAGCCAAACTCTCGCAAGCTCGACGAGCTCAGGGCTCGCGTTGCTCAACATCGTTTGAGCGATTGCAACGACCGTGTCGCTGCTCGTAATCTCGGCCAGCGCGCCAACGCTGTACTCGCCCCAGGTAGCGGTTGGGCTGGTGTCGGTGGAACGGCGCAGCGAGATCTGCGCTCGCTCAACGCCTGCTGCTAGTCGGGACCACCCGAGGCCACGTGCGACGCCGACTCGTTCGCCCTCTCGGGCTGCGCCGCTCGATGCCCAGGCTGCCTCGTTCGCAATGACGATCAGGACGTCCTCAATCGAACCCGTCGGCCAGCCGGCTTCCAGAGCACGCTGCTTCGCGCGCCGATGCGCACGTAACTCGGGGAGGGACTGCGCACTCACCACAAGCGGGCCCTCCGGGAGGTCTCGTCCGAGAATGCCCATCACGGCGCGCATGGTGTCAAAGCGGCCGTCCATCGCATCGGCTAGCGATTGATCCGCCAATCGGCTCGCGACGGCGAGTTGCTTATCCACTTGTTCCCCCGCGACCTCCAGCAGCGCCACCACCGTGTTCGCAACCAACCGCGCTATCGCATCCGGGCGCTCGGCAGTCACAATGGCGAGGATCCCCGTCAGGCTGCCCCCTCGACCCACCGTCTGGAGCGAAGCAACACCGTCGGGCGTCTGTAAGTCACGTCCTCCTCGCTTCCCGGCCGCCAACAGTCGCGTGGCTTCGGCATCGACGACGACAACTGACTCAGCAAACAGGTCGCGCCCGAACGCCTCGACGGTGTGACCTGTCCGCTCGGTCAGGAGCACCGACCCGTCAACGCGCCGGGCAAGCTCATCCAGGGCGGCCTCCACACGCCCGGTCAAAACAGAACTCGAGATTGCCCGAATCGCGTCGAGCCCCCATTCATCGCGTCTGCGATGTTCGCGGGCGATCTGTGCAGATACCCATCGAATGAGCGCAAGGAACGGCGTTCGGTAGGGCACTTCGAAAAGCGCGAGGCCCGCCATTTGGCACGCTTCGACGAGCTCGGTCGGCGTGCCTTCCCGGAACACCTCCGTGCCGAACCCGATCCCGACTATCTTCGCCGCGACCAGCCTGTCGACGTAGTTCACGTAGTCCGCGACGTCGAATTCCGCGAACTGTCGACCGGTGGTGACCAGAAGCTGACCCGGATCGAGGAATGGAGTTGGATCAGGCAGATCCGAGCTGGCGACCCATTCGATCTCGAGTCCGGCCGCCGAGCCATCGACCAGCGATCGAAGGCCCAACGGCGATTGCGCGATCAACGCCGAGATCGAGGGTTTCACGGCCGGTGCCCATGGATGCCAGCCGCTGAGCTACTGGGTTGGCTTCTCAATCGCTGCCGCGTCCTTGTTCGGCCCCTGACTCGTCGGCTTCGCCGGGTCGGCTTCCTCCCACGCCTCGCGAATGATCTTTCGAGGGTCGTACTGACGGGGATCGAGACGCCGCCAGTCGATGGACTCCCCTTCCTCGTCACTGAGGCTCGAGTCGACCCGGCCCTTCGTATCGTCGAGGAACCCCCTCACCCGCTTCGCCAGCACGGCGAGGCGCGATGCATAGTGCGGCAGCCGCTGCGGGCCGATGAGCATCAGCGCGATGAAGGCGATAAACAGGAGCTTGTCAAAGGTCAGACCGAACGACATCAGGGACCGCCTACCGGATCGAGAGATTCTTCAACGAATCGTGCAAGCTTCTTCGCGGCTCGGCGGTCATGTGTCAATGCAATGCCCACCGCCGCGAAGTACAGAATCACCATAGGAATTGCAAGCAGGACCATCGACACCACGTCGGCGGCCGGCGTTGCGATGGCAGTGAAGATCGTGATCGCTAGAACTGCCCAACGCCAGCCGGCCAGGATCGACCGCCCCGCGACGACGCCGAGGAAGTTGAGCAGCACCAGGAACACTGGCATCACGAACGCGATGCCGGTTGCAAGCACCAGCTTCAGGACGAAATCGAGATACGCCTTCGTCTCGTAGAAGGTCGCGGCACCCGTCGGGACAAACGAGTACATGAGCTCGACGATGTGGGGAAGGACGAACCACCCCGCCGCCACGCCGCCGAGGAACAACGGCACGGCGGTGAAGAAGAATCCGAAGGTGTAGCGGCGCTCACGCTTTGTAAGTCCAGGAACGAGAAACGCGAAGGCTTGATACAGCCACACCGGACTCGAGACGACCACCCCGACCGCGATCGCGATCTGAATGCGCACGTCAAAGGCGCCTGTGATACCCGAGTAGTTCAGCGCGACGTTGGCCAGAGAGTCACGGTCGACTCCGTGCGCTGCTGCTATTCGAGTGATCGGCTCAGTGATGAGCGGCCAGACGAGGTCGTACAGAAACCACCCGACTGCTACTCCAGCGACAATCGCCAACGCGATCCGAGACACACGCTTGCGCAACTCGACCAAATGCTGGCCGAGCGTCATGCGCCGCTCCGTCTTCGAACGCTCTTGGTCAGGCGACCTCGACATGACTCACGGCTTCTCGCTGCTGCCCGCCGCGATGGCGTGAACCTCGCGCGGTTCCGCGGCCTCGCTGGCGGAGGCGGGATCGCCCGCGTCCGGGGCGTCCGCGGCATCAGCGTCAGAAGGGTCGACCTTGATCTCTTTGCGGAAGATCTTCATCGACTGGCCGACGCTCTTCGCGAGGGCGGGCAGACGGGCGGCTCCGAACACCAGAAGGACCACCGCAAGGATCAGGAGCAGGTGCGGCCAACCGAACGCGTTTCCAAGCATGTTGCTACCTCTTTCTCAATTGATCTGCTCGGCGACGTCGAGCAGAAGGTTGTCCTGGCCCCACTGGGACACGAGCTGAATTCCGATCGGAAGGCCGCGCTGACCCATGAAGGGCACGCTTACTGCCGGCAGGCCTGTGTCGTTGAATAGCGCCGTGTACCAGATCGCTCCCGACACCGCGTCGACCGTTCGATCGTCTAGCCGGAAGGTCTCGGTCCCAGGTTCCGGCGCCACCGTGGGTGTGGTCGGGAGCGCGAGCAGGTCGATGTCGTCGAAGAGTCGCCAAGCAGAGCCGACGGACGCATCCCGCGCAGCGAGTGCAATCCTGTAGTCGCGGTCCGAATACCCCCTCGCCCGCTTAATGATCGCCTGAACGTTCTTGCCATGTTTGGCCAAGGTCTTGAATCGAAGGTCCTGGTAGCGCACGAGCTCGTACCCAGCGATTGCGTAGTGAGCTGACAGGACAAGCTGTGGCGACGGCAAGTCGACTTCGACGGTCTCCCAACCCTGCTGGCG
>JBDTQN010000057.1:0-11312 GCA_039932215.1 Pseudolysinimonas sp.
AGGAGCAGCGCGAGCGCGCCATGGCGGCGTTCAAGGCGGGCAAGAAGGACATCCTGATCGCGACGGATGTCGCGGCACGCGGCATCGACGTGACCGACGTCACGCACGTGATCAACCACACCGTGCCCGACGACCCCGACACCTACCTGCACCGGGCCGGCCGCACCGGTCGCGCCGGCAAGACCGGCATCGCGGTGACGTTCGTCGACTGGGCCGACATGCACAAGTGGGCGCTCATCAACCGCGGGCTCGACTTCGGTCAGCCCGAGCCGGTCGAGACCTACTCGTCGTCACCGCATCTGTTCACCGATCTCGATATCCCGGTCGACGTCAAGGGGCGGTTGAAGCCGTCGCCGGCCGCACCGCACGCGGAACGCCCGCCGCGTGAGAACGCGGCACGTGACGGCGGTGGCCGCCCTCCGCGTCAGCGCACGCGCGGCGGATCGGGTGGATCGTCCGAGACGGTCCGTGCCGAAGGTGGCGGAACGCACGACGGCGGCGGCAGCGCCCCTCGCAAGCGCACCCGACGGCGCCGCAGCGGCGGGGCCGCGTCCACACCACCAGCGGCCTAGCGTCAACCTCGCGGGGGGTCTCGTTCGTTGTTAAGGTGAGGCAACGAGGAGGCCGCCATGCGCACATCCACCGGAATCACGACCATCGCCCTGCTGGGGACACTGATCCTTGCCGGCTGCACCACCCCGCCCGGCGACGACGCCGAGCCGGATCCGCTGACTCCCGACGAACCCACCGCCGCCTGCGAGGTCGGCCACTGGGAACTCGATGTGGCCGACTACGAAGCGCAGGCGCTTCCGTTCCTGCTCGATCATCAGATCCCGATCACCGAATACGCGCTGACTGGCGAGGGCAGCCTCGACATCGGCGACGACGGATTCCTGGATGGCGTCGTCTCGCTCACCTCGACGGGGATACTCGTTCCGCCGGGCGCAGACCCGGTTGCGATCAGCGTTCCGTCGTCGTACACGTTCTCGGGTCAATGGGCGCCGGGTGCAGAAGAGGGCACCGTCGACCTGACCGATTGGGCCCAGGTCGCCGACGTTGGCGCCGAGTCGGGGGCCGCGCCGCCGATGTTTGACTTCACCGACATCCCGACGGTGCGCAGCGACTGCGACGCCGACACGTTGCGTCTGCAGGGGCCGGACGCTCCGTTCTCGGCGCTCTGGCACCGCGGCTAACCGCGGCGACACGTCACGCTTCGTCATGCCATAAACGGGTCTGAAAGAATGTCGCCATGACGATTGCACCCACATCCGCATCCCTCGATCTGCCGTTGCACGGGGCGAGTTTCGGCCAGGCAGTCTCTAGGTTCTGGAAGAAGTACGCCACGTTCTCGGGTCGCGCCAGCCGAAGCGAGTACTGGTTCGCCGTGATCTTCGTCGTCCTCGTCCTCGTCGTGATCTGGGTGCCGGGGTTCATCATCGGCCTGGCCACCGGAACGCCGGGCGTCGATTCCTACGGACGCGCTGCCACCACTCCCGGTCCGGCGTTCATCCCGTTCGCCATCGTCGGCGGTCTGTTCTACCTGGCGGTTCTCGTCCCTGGGATCGCCATCCAGGTGCGGCGCCTCCACGACGCGAACCTGTCCGGTGGATTCTGGTTCCTGCACCTCATCCCGTCGATCGGGGGAATCATCGTCCTGGTCCTGACGGTCCTCGAGAGCAACCCGCTCGGCGCCCGTTTCGACAAAGGCGCTGCGCCCGTCGCCGGCCCTCCCGCCGCCTAACGCGGCGGTCAGCCTTCGAAGGGCGACGATCCTGTCGCGTGCGCGACGATCGCCGCGTACGCATCTGGCGAGGTGAGGTTCTCGCCGAGCCGATTCGGCTTGCCCGCGCCGTGATAGTCGCTCGCCCCGGTCATGACGAGGCCGAACCGGGATGCCAGTTCGATCCAGCGAGGACGTGACGCGGGTGGGTTGTCGCGATGGTCGACCTCGAGGCCGAACAGCCCCGCATCCACCAGCTGCTTGATTCGCTTGTCGGTGAACAGGCGGTCGGGTCCGCGCCCGCCTGGGTGCGCGATGACGGCTGCGCCTCCGGCCTCGGTGATGAGACGCACGCCGTCGGCGGGCGGCGGCGCCTCGTGCGGCCGGTAGTACCCGCCACGCCAGTGCAGGATGCTGTCGAAGGCAGCGCTGCGATCGGACACGTGGCCGCGCGCGACCAGGGCGTCGGCGATGTGCGGACGCCCGACGGTCGCCCCCGGCGTCGTCTGGGCGACAACGTCATCCCAGTCGAGCGCGTAGTCGGCGCCGATGCGCGCCACCATCGCTTCGGCCCTGTGCAGGCGCTCCTCTCGGATGCGCTCCGTTGCGGCGACCAGCGCCGGGTTTGCCGGATCGACGAGGTACCCGAGTACGTGCACGCTGGCGAAGTCGAGCTGGGTGCTGAGCTCGAGCCCGGGCACGACGGTGAGGCCGGTCCCGGTGGCCGCGCGGAACGCAGGATCCCAGCCGGCGGTCGAGTCGTGGTCGGTGATCGCGACGACGTCGAGGTCGGCCGCGACGGCGGCGGCGATCAGCTCGGCGGGGGTCTCGGTGCCGTCGGACACGCTCGAGTGCGTGTGCAGATCGATCCCCGGCATCCCGCCATCGTAGGCTCAGCCCACTATGTTCCGCCGGATCCTGGCCGCCGCCATCATCGTCGCCCTCGTCGGCGTGCTGCTGCTCGCGGGCTGGCCACAGCTGTTCGGCCTGGAGCGGCAGACCGGCATCGCTCAGCTGGTCTCGTTGCGCGGTCTGGCCGTGCTCGTGGCGGCCGGCCTCGTCATCCTGTTCACGCTGTTCTCCTTGATGAGCAGCGTCGCCCGGCGGTTCGCCGGCTCGATCGCCCTGGTGCTGCTGGTGTTCTGCGCAGTCACCGTCGCGGTGCTGGCCACCCGCGGCTTCGGCAACCCGTCGTTCCAGACGAAGGCGCCCGCTGACCTCACCGTGCTCAGCTGGAACACCCTGGGCGACGCGCCTGGAGTCGAGGCGATCGCCTCCCTGGCCGCCGAGGTGGATGCCGACATCGTCGTGCTGCCCGAGACGAGCGCCGAGACCGCGGAGATCGTGGCCGCCATCCTGACCGACGGCGGCCATCCGATGCAGGCGATCCACCTGAGCCTCGACGACATCTCGAAGGCGCGCACCACGTCTCTGCTGGTCAGTGTGGAGCTCGGCGAGTACGTGCGCGACGACTCCGCCGGGACGACCGAGACCCTGCCGAGCCTGGTGGCGCGCCCCGCCGACGGGTCGGGTCCGACGATCGTGGCAGCGCATCCGGTCTCACCGGTGCCCGGTGAGATGGCCGCCTGGCGTTCCGGGCTGCAGTGGCTCGCCGACCGCTGCGCCGGCAAGAACGTGATCATGGCCGGAGACCTCAACTCGACCCTCGACCACTACACCGCGCTCGGCACCGTCGACCCCGACGGTGAGTCCGGAGAACTGGGCCGCTGCCGCGATGCGGCCCGTGCCACCGGCAACGCCGCCGTCGGCAGCTGGCCGACGGCTTTCCCGCCCCTGCTGGGCGCCCCGATCGACCATGTTCTGGCGACCCCGGACTGGCAGATCGTCGGCTTCCGTGTCATCGGTTCGAGCGACGGCGCCGGAAGCGACCATCGTCCGGTGGTGGCTCAGTTGCGCCCGGTGGGAGAATAGGTCGCATGGGCAACGAGAACCGATCGACCACCCCGCAGTCCTCGACCTTCAAGGACTTCATCTCCAGTGGGTGGGCCGAGCGGCCGGAGGCGCAGCCGCAGTCGCGGGCACAGGCGCCGTACGCGGCGGATCGTCGTGCCCGCATCTCGCGGCTGCACCCGGGTGAGCGCCTCGTCATCCCGGCTGGCCCGGCGAAGGCGCGCGCGAACGACACCGACTACCCGTACCGGGCGCATTCGGCGTTCTCGTACCTGACCGGGTGGGGCAGCGACGCCGTCCCCGGCTCGGTGCTGGTGCTCGAGCCGACCGCCTCCGGTCACGAGGCGACTCTGTACCTGATGCCGACGGCGGGCCGCGACTCCGACGAGTTCTATGCGAACGCCGCGATCGGCGAGTTCTGGACAGGCCCGCGCCCGAGCCTGGCCCACGTGGCCGCCGACCTGGCGCTCGCGACGAAGCACCTCGACGAGTTCGCGGGCGTGCTCGAGGCGACCGACGCATCCACTCGGATCGTCCGCGAGGCCGATCGCGATCTGACCGACCAGCTCGACGGACGTCGGTTGCTCGCGGCAGAGGACGCGGCCGGCGTCGACGAAGACGTGGATACCGACTTCTTCCGCGATCTCAGCGAGATGCGCTTCGTCAAGGACGACTTCGAGATCCGCGAGATGCGTCTCGCGATCGACGCGACCAAACACGGCTTCGACGATGTCATCGCCGACCTGCCGCAGATCATCCAGCACCCGCGCGGCGAGCGCCTGGTCGAGGGCACGTTCTACCGCCGCGCCCGCGCCGAGGGCAATGCCGTCGGGTACGACACGATCGCGGCGAGCGGTCCGCACGCCTGCACCCTGCACTGGACGCGCAACGACGGCCCCGTGATCCCGGGAGACCTGATCCTGCTCGATGCCGGCATCGAGCTCGACTCGCTGTACACGGCCGACATCACGCGCACGCTCCCGATCTCGGGGACCTTCACCCCCATCCAGCGCCAGGTGTACGAGGCGGTGCTCGAGGCGGCGGATGCGGCGCGCGCGATCGTGAAGCCCGGCATCAGGTTCCGCGAGGTGCACGCCGCGGCGATGCAGGTCATCGCCCGAAAGACCGCCGAGTGGGGCCTGCTCCCCGTGAGCGCGGAAGAATCGCTCGATCCGGATCAGCAGTTCCACCGCCGGTACATGGTGCACGGCACGAGCCACCACCTCGGCATCGACGTGCACGACTGCGCACAGGCGCGCCGCGAGCTGTATCTCGACGGCGAGGTGCTCGAGGGCATGATCTTCACGATCGAGCCGGGGCTGTACTTTCAGCCCGACGACCTGACCGTGCCCGAGGAGTTCCGCGGCATCGGGGTGCGCATCGAAGACGATGTGCTGGTGACGGCCGACGGGTGCGAGAACCTCTCGGCAGACATCCCGCGCACGGCCGACGAGGTCGAGGCGTGGATGCGGGGTTAGCGGTCTGCTGTGGCGGGCTCTTGTGCCAGAGTGCAGAAATCCGGGCCCCAGGTAGTTCGTGAGTGATCCGACCCCGCCGCAGTAGTGCGACCCGTCCTAGTGTCATCGCATCGGGTCCGCGAGGGTGCGCCCGCTCGAATGAGGAGAGCCATGTCGGACATCGTCGTCGTCGGAGCCGGGGTGTCCGGCGTGCATTTGGCGCTACTTCTGCAGCAAAAAGGCGTGCCGGTCACGCTGATGAGCGACCGCACCCCCGACCAGATCGCCAGTGGGCGCCTTCCCAATAGCGTCGCGCATCATGCAGTGACGATCGAACGCGAACGCAGCCTGGGCGTCGACCACTGGCCGACGGACGAGTTTGGGTACACCTGCCATTACCACTACGTCGGAATCCCCGACAATCCCCTCTTCTACCGGGGCGACTTCGTCGCGCCGTCGCGCGCCGTCGACTACCGCATCTATCTGCCCCGACTGCTGCAGGACTTTACCGACCGCGGCGGCGACCTGCGGATCGACACCGTCGAGCCCGACGGCTTCGAGGCGCTCTCTGAGAAGCACGACCTGGTCGTGGTGAGTTCGGGCAAGGCATCGACCGGCGAGTTCTTCGGAGTGCGCGCCGACAAGTCTCCCTACCCTGCACCGATGCGTCGTCTCGCCGTTGGGCTCTGGACGGGAGTCGTGCCGCGCGAGCCGCAGGGCGTCACATTGAGCCTGGCTCTCGGTCACGGCGAACTGATCGCGATCCCGATCCTGTCACAGCAAGGACCCGCGACGGCGCTGCTGTTCGAGAACATCCCCGGCGGCGACCTGGAAGTGCTCGCGAGCACACCGGCCGGCGACGACCCGGTCGCCTACCGACAACTGGTGCTCGACAAGCTACGGGTGCACCACCCCACCGTATTTGAACAGATCGACGAGGCGGACTTCGCATTGACCGGCCCCGACGACATGCTGCAGGGGGCAGTCACCCCGGTCATGCGCAACGACTTCGTCGAGCTGGGCAACGGCAAAATCGCTCTTGCCATGGGGGACGTGCACAACACCGTCGATCCCGTGATCGGGCAGGGCGCGAACTCCGCCTCGTACTCGGCACAGGTCGTCGCCGACACGATCGCCGAGGCGACCAGCTTCGGCGCGGCGTTCGGCATGCTGGTCGCCGAGCGTCGGCGCGAGCGGATCGAAGCGGTCAACGACTGGACCAACGCCATGATCGGGCTGCCCCCAGCCGATCACTTGCCACAGCTTCTCGGCGCGATGTCGCAAAGCAAGTCGTTGGCCGACGAGTTCACCCAGAACTTCAACGATCCGGTTGCGCAGTGGAAGCGTCTGTCGACTCCCGAGAGCACGTTCGAGTGGATCGGGCATCACGCCCCGGTCGCGAGCTGAGGAGACGACAATGCACAAACTCGTTGTGCTGTATCCCGCCCCTGTCGACACCGACGCGTTCCGCGCCCACTACGTCGACAACCACCTGCCGCTGGTCGCGCAGCTGCCGGGTCTCCTCGATCACCGCTACTCGTTCGATGTCGCCGCGCCCGAGGGTGGGGCGCCGTATTTCGCGGTGTTCGAGGCCGACTTTGCCGACGGCTCCGCTCTGGGTGCGGCCCTCGAGTCGCCTCAGGGCGCTGCGGTGCAAGAGGACGTTCCTCGCTACGCGACGGGCGGCGCGATCGTCTTGCACTATCCGATCGCGGACTGAACCTCGCCAGCGGTCGCGCGGTACTCAGACGCGCTGACTCCGACGACCGATCGAAAGACCTTGCTGAAGTGCGCCGCATCGGGGAATCCGCAACTCGCCGCGATCGCGGCGATCGATCGATGCGCGAGCAATGGGTCGATCAGGTCGCGGCGTGCGTGCTCGAGACGGCGCTCGCGGATCCAGGCGTTGACTGTGGTCCCGCGCGCCCGGAACAGGCTGTGGAGGTATCCGACCGAGATGAAGCTGGCGCGAGCGATCGCCTCAGGGCCGAGTTCGTGCGACGCGAGATTGCGGTTGATGAAGTCGTGCACCGTGAACATCAGCACCGCACGACGGTCGTCGGCGGAGCTACCCCGTCTCGTCAGCTCGTGGGTCAGCATGGTGGCAACCAGATCCACCGTCGAGTGCACGATGCGCATTCCCGCCGAACCCTGCAGCATTTCGAGGTTGCGGCCAACCTGGTGGAGGAACGGGCTCACCATCTGGCCGAGCCCCGTGCTCAGCGACAGCGGGACGGCGGTGAGCGAACTGATCTGCTGGTGACTCAGTTCGAGTTTGTCCTGCGGGAACATGATCACCACGGCGTCGGTACCCTCATCGACCGAGAGAGTGTACGGGCGCCCGGTGTCGTAGATGGCGATGTCGCCGGGGTGCAGGACCGCCTCGCGGCCGTCCTGCACCAGGATCGCCGTGCCGCCGATCTGCAAGGTGAGCTTGTAGTACAGGCGATCAGAGTTCTGGATCAGTCGCGGCGTGCGCTCCACCGTGTGACCAGACGCGTTCACGGTCGACAGGAAGATGTCGTCGACACGCCGGCCCCGCATCCGGCCGTGAAAGTTCTCGACGGCGTCGACTACCTGAAGGGGGACGAAAGAGTGCGAAACGGTCGTGCTCCACTCCGGCACGGATGCGGTGCGCACCTCCCGGACCTGCACGGCGGGGCCACGCGGGGGGACGACGGTCACGGGCTACCTCCTCGTAGTCTCCTTGCACGATACTGGCGACCGAACCCGTACCTCTTGGCTGGAAGTGATGAGTTTCCAAGTCGGCAGTCTGCTCACTCTCGTACATTGCCGGGCGAATTCCAACGGGAATAGGTTCCGATCACGATGATCGCGACTACACCCGGGTTCAATCCCGACTCGAAGCTGTACCGTCCGCCCTCCCAATTCTTCCGCGGCAGCCTCGGCCGCTTCGCCACCGGGGTCGCCGTCGTCACCTACGACGCCATGTCCACCGATGGCACGCAGAAGCGGCACGGGATCACCGTCAACTCGTTCACGTCGGTCTCGATGGATCCCCCGCTTGTGCTCGTCTCGATCCAGCGCACTGTGAGGAGTCATGAGTTGTTGTCGGGGCGCGCCTTCACCATTAACGTCCTCGGTGCCGAACAGCAGTCGCTTGCCACGCACTTCGCGGGCAGACCCGGCGTCGAACCGGTGTGGACCGAGGGCGAAGTTGCTCCGCGAATTTCGGGCGCACTCTCGCATTTCGAGTGCACGCCGTGGGCAGAGTACGACGGCGGCGACCACACCCTGTTCCTGGGCGAGGTCCGCCACTTCGACTACCGCACAGGTGCTGCTCTCGGTTTCGTCGACGGCCGTTTCGTCACGATCCCCGAACTCGACAGCGGTCACGAAGACCTGCTCTGACCTGGAGAACACGATGGGTATCCGTACCGGACAGCAGTACCTCGACAAACTCAACGCCATGTCACCGCACATCGTCATCAATGGCGAGATAGTGACCTCTCACGTGGCCGATCACCCGGCCTTCCGTGAGAACGCCCGCACCTTCGCGGCCCTGTTCGACCTGCAACACGACCGGCGGCATCATGCGGCGCTCACCTTCCCGTCGCCGACGACCGGTGATCCCGTGGGTATGTCGTTCTTGGTGCCCCGAAACGAGGCAGATCTGCGTCGTCGCCGTGCCGCGTATTCAATTTGGGCCGAGTGGTCGCAGGGGTTCCTGGGGCGTTCGGGCGACTACATGAACAGTTCGCTCACCGCGCTCTCGACGGCCGAAAAGTTCTTCGGTCAGGCAGACCCGGTGTTCGGCGAGCGCATCCGCGCGTACTACGAAATGGCCCGTGAGAACGACCTGCTCGCGACACACACACTGATCCCGCCGCAGGTGAATCGGTCGCAGTCAGCCGCGGAGCAGGGAGGCGGAAGCCTGTCAGCCCGCATCGTTGAGGAGCGCTCCGACGGGATCGTCATCCGGGGGGCCCGCATGCTCGCGACGATCGCGCCGGTCGCCGACGAACTGCTGGTCTTCCCGTCGACGGTGCTCCGAGGCAGCCCAGAGGATGCCCCCTACTCGTACGCCTTCGCCATTCAGAACGACGCGCCGGGACTCAAGTACTACTGCCGCGCATCGCTGTACAACGGAGGCGGCACGTTCAACGAGCCGCTGGCGTCGCGATTCGAAGAGATGGATGCGGTGGTGGTCTTCGATGATGTCTTCGTTCCCAATGAGCGGGTCTTCCTGCTCGGGCATCCGGAGTTGTGCAACGCGTTCTATTCCGCGACGGGTGCTGGCGCCCTGATGACCCATCAGGTCGTATGCCGGACGCTCGCGAAGACCGAGTTCTATCTCGGCCTCGCCGGGGAACTCGCTGACGCGATCGGCATCGGTGGGTTCCAACACATCCAAGAGGACCTGGCGGAGCTGATCTCCTATGTCGAGATCGGCCGCGCGCTCATACGGGCCTCGGAGGTCGATGGCGCCCTCAACGACGAAGGAGTATTTCTGCCACGCTGGGACACCCTCAACGCAGCTCGCAACTGGTATCCGAAGCTGGTGTCGCCGAGGCTCCCCCAGATCATCCGCAAGTTCTCGGCGTCGGGACTCATGGCGCTGCCGGGTGAGTACGACCTGGCAAACCCTGACGTCCGCGGCGATCTCGACAGATTTCTGCAGGGCGCGACCGTCACAGCCGAGGAGCGCATCCGGCTGTTCAAGCTGGCGGTGGATGCGTCGGTCAGCGGGTTCGCGGGACGCGAGTCGCTCTACGAGTACTTCTTCTTCGGCGACCCGGTCCGGATGGCCGGCGCCATGGTGGCGCAGTACGATCGCGCGCCAGTGCAGGATCGACTGCGAGAGTTCCTGGACCGCGCCTGACGCCGTCGGACCAGTCGGCGTGTGACCTAGTCGGCTTTGGGCCGGGCCAGAGCTTCTTTGGCCCGGTCCACGAGATCGGGGTCGACGATCACCTGGTAGTTGCTCGCGAGCACCTGGTTGGTCGAATCGAAGTCGCGGTTGCGCCGGCCGATGCCGTACCCGACGAGCCGGAACAGCATCCCGAACGCCGCACCGATCAGGATCGCAGCGAGGAAGAAGCCCCAGTTGATGGTCGGCGAGAAGAAGGTCAGCACGACGCCGATGAAGAGCCCGAACCAGGCTCCGCTCAGGGCACCCTCGAGGGCGGCCCGGCTCCATGACAGCTTGCGGGTGACACGCTCGACGCTCTTGAGGTCGTTGCCGACGATCGAGACCTTCGACACCGGGAAGTCGGCCTTGGCGAGGTGGTCGACCCGCTCCTGCGCTTCGAGGTAGGTGTCGTAGGTGCCCAGGACCTCGCCCTTGGGCACCGTCTGGAAGTTGACCTGGCGGCCAGCTGCGCCGCGTCCTGCTCCGGGGTTGCTCACCGGCTCATCCTCCCACGCGCCGACTAGGGTTTGTACCGTGAGCGCCACGAGAGTCTTCGTCGCCCGACTGGCCGGGTGCTCCGTTTTCGACCCCGCGGGCGACCGGGTGGGCAAGGCTCGGGATGTGCTGGTCGTCTATCGCAAAGACGAGAGCCCCACGGTGGTCGGCCTGGTGGTCGAGATTCCCGGCAAGCGACGCGTGTTCCTCTCGATCGGCCGGGTCACCAGCATCGGCTCGGGCCAGATCATCACCACCGGCCTGATCAACCTGCGCCGCTTCGAGCAGCGCGGCGGAGAAGTGCGCGTCATCTCTGAACTGCTGGGCCGCAAGGTCGCGCTGCGTGACGGCAGCGGCGATGCGGTCATCGAAGACGTCGCCATCGAAGAATTCGCCCCCGGCGAATGGGCGGTGGGCGACCTGTTCCTGCGCCGCCCACGCACCGGTGCGGCACCGTTCAGCAAGGGCCAGTCGCTGTTCGCGGCGTGGACCGAAACTCGCGAGAAGGTCGTCGCCGGCGAGTCGCAGTCGGCCGAGCAGCTCATCGCCACCTACTCCGACCTGCTGCCCGCCGACCTGGCGTCGACGCTGCTCGACCTGCCCGAAGACCGCCGCCGCGAGGTCGCAGAAGAACTGCCCGACGGCCGTCTCGCCGACGCGCTCGAAGAGATGACCGAAGAAGACCAGGTCGACCTCATCGGGCAGCTCGACGACGACCGCGCCGCCGACGTGCTCGACCAGATGCAGCCCGACGACGCCGCCGACCTGATCGCGCAGTTGCCCGAAGCCCGCGGCGAGACCCTGCTCGAGCTCATGGAGCCCGAAGAGGCCGACGACGTGCGCATGCTGCTCGCCT
>JBDTQN010000058.1:0-11268 GCA_039932215.1 Pseudolysinimonas sp.
GTCGAGCTCAGCGATCCGGAGGACTGGCGGGCCATGTTCGACGTGAACGTGCTCGCCACGAAGCGGATGATCACGGCGATGCTGCCGCTGTTGCGCGACGCTGCCCGGGCAGAGGGCCACGCCGACATCTTGAGCATCACCTCGGTGGCCGGGCACGAGGTGTACGAGAACGGTGGCGGGTACAACGCGGCCAAGTTCGCCGAGCACGCACTCATGGCCGTGCTCCGGCTCGAGCTGGCGGGGGAGCCCATCCGGGTCATCGAGGTCGCGCCCGGCATGGTCAAGACCGACGAGTTCGCCATCACACGCTTCGGCGGCGATCGGGAGAAGGCGGCCGCCGTATACGCCGGGGTCGAGGCACCGCTCGTCGCCGCCGACATCGCCGAACTGATCGTGCACGCGATCGAACTCCCCGGCCACGTGAACCTCGACCTCATCACCACGCGGCCCGTCGCGCAGGCGGCCGCGCACAAGGTGATTAGGCAGCCGCTGAGCCCGAAGGACTGAGCAACTCCGCCGTCCACGGCGGGGAGGGCCAGCTCATGACCCGCCCGGGTCCTCGAGTGAACCGTCGGCGTTGGGCACGAGCTCGGGCTCGACGTCGGCGAACGCGAGCTTCGGCACGAAGAACAGCACGATGGCGCACGCCAGCGCGGTGACGCCGCAGATCACCCAGGTCGTCAGATAGCCGGCGTAGCTCGCAATTGCGCCGACGCCCGCCACCGCGCCGGTGGCCAGCACCACCCCGAAGATGGCGGAGGCGAACGAGCCGCCGATCGTCTTGGTGGTGTTCGTCAGACCGGTGGCCACACCCGTCTGCCCGCGTGGCGCGGCGGCGGCGGCGGCCGCTGGCAGTGCGGCGACGAGCGCGCCCGATCCGATCCCGGCGATCACCATGTTCATGATGACCTGCCAGGTCTCGAGGTGGAACGGGATGAAGAGCAGGTAGCCGACCGCGACGAAGAACGCCGCCACGATCAGGGCGACGCGCGGAGTCGCTCGTCGCGACAGCACCGGGAACAGCAGCGCGCCGATGATCAGGGCGACCAGGTACACGCCGATCAGGTACGAGATGACATCGGAGTCGAGCCCGAGTCCGTACCCCGCATCGCGCGGCGTGCTCGCGTAGGTCGACAGGGGGATCTGCGCCCCGAGCACGCTGATGCCGAACAGTCCGGCCGTGAGAATCACGGGCCACATCGTCGGCTTGGCCAGCACCCGCAGGTCGATGAACGGGTCGGGTGCGCGCAGTTCGCGACGGCCGAACGGGATGAAGGTCAGCACCCCCAGCAGGATCAGACCGGCGACGATGGCCGGGTTCGCATCGTCGGCGCGCAGATAGGCGAGGCCCGAGGTGATCAGCAGCAAGCCCAGCGAGAGCAGCACCACTCCCTGGAGATCGAGTCGGCGACCGGGGATCGGCTCTGACTCGGGGACGCCGAACAGGACGGCGAAGAACACCGCGGTCACCGCGATCGCGGGAACCATCAGCGTCAGGCTCACGTTGTCGCCCGTCGCGCCGTAGATGCGGCTGCCCGACAGGGCGCCGATGATGGCACCTGCCTCGAGAGCCAGCACGAGCAAGCCGGCGGCGCGCCGCGTCTGGGACGCGCCAGTCGCGGTGCGGCGGCCGCGGTCGAAGATCAACGCGACCTCGAGCGGGAGCCAGGCGCTGTAGACGCCCTGCAGCGCCCAGGCGATCAGGAAGCTGGTGAAGTCGCCCGAGATCGCCAGCCACCACGTCGCGGCCGCGGTAATCGCGGTCGAGATGAGCAACATCCGCTTGTGGCCGTACATGTCGCCGAGCTTCGCGAAGATCGGCACGGCGAGCGCCGAGAGCATGAGCTGCGCTGCCTCGAACCAGTTGAAGTCGGCGTCGCGGATGCCCAGGTGCACGACCAGCTCGTGGATGAGCGGGATATAGAACCCCTGCAAGATGCCGGAGGTCAGTTCGACGAGGAACAGGAACCCCACCAGCCCGAAGGTGATGGCTCCGAGCGAGCGGCGGTCGGTCATGAGCGGACTCTAGTAGCTGGGTAGCCTGAATAGGTGGCCGACGAGCGCGAGATCCTGACCTACGAACTCTTCGGCACGGCCGCCCGGGAATTGGCGCAGCAGATCGCGGATGACGGGTTCCGGCCCGACGCGATCGTCGGCATCGCGCGGGGCGGGCTCACCCTCGCCGGCGCGCTCGGCTACGCCCTCGACGTCAAGATGCTCGGCAGCCTGAACGTCGAGTTCTACACCGGCGTCGACGAGCGGCTCGATGAGCCGATCGTGCTGCCGCCCACGCTCGACCGGCCGTCGCTAGAGGGCAAGAGCGTACTGCTGGTCGATGATGTCGCCGACTCGGGCCGCACCCTCTCACTGGTGCTGCAGCTGCTGCAGGCGGGCGGGGGAGAGGTGCGCACCGTCTGCCTGTACAGCAAACCCGGCACGGTGCAGACGCCGGACTACGTCTGGAGAAGCACCGACCGGTGGATCATGTTCCCGTGGAGCTCGGAGGGCCCGGTCGAGTACCGGTGAACCCGAAGCCTCTGCCTGAGCTGATGGACCCGGGCTGGGCGCGCGCCCTCGAGCCGGTGGCCGGGCAGGTGGCGGCGATGGGCGACTTCCTGCGCGCCGAGACCGCGGCGGGTCGGCCGTACCTCCCGTCGGGCGAGAACGTGCTGCGGGCGTTCCGCGCTCCCTTCGACGAGGTGCGGGTGCTCATCGTCGGGCAAGACCCGTATCCGACGCCGGGCCATCCGATCGGGCTGTCGTTCGCCGTCGAGCGTTCGGTGCGGCCGGTACCACGCAGCCTGCAGAACATCTACCGCGAGCTGCGCGACGACCTGGGCGTCGACCCGCCGGCGCACGGCGACCTGACGGCGTGGACGCAGCAGGGCGTGCTGTTGCTGAACAGGGTTTTGACCGTGCAGGCGGGGGCGTCGGGCTCGCATCGAGGCAAGGGCTGGGAGGCGGTGACCGAGGCGGCGATCCGCGCACTTGTCGCCCGCGATCGACCGCTGGTTGCCATCCTGTGGGGCCGCGACGCGGGAACCCTGCGTCCGATGCTCGGCGACACCGCCGTGATCGCCTCCGCGCACCCCAGCCCGCTCTCGGCGTCGAGCGGATTCTTCGGTTCGCGCCCGTTTAGCCGCGCGAACGAGCTGCTCGCCGTGACCGGAGCGGCCCCGGTCGACTGGCGGGTGCCGGATTAGGCTGGCGAGGTGCTGGAAGAGGAGTACAACCCGCGCCGCAAGCTGCCCGCGCACCTGCGCGCGGCGCCTCAGCCCGAGCCCGACTTCGCCTTCACGGTGCGTGATGCGACGCCCGCTGACATTCCGTACATGCGCGAGATCTACAACCACTACGTGGCCAACTCGACCGTCACCTTCGATGAAGACGCGCTGACCCTTGCCGAGATGCGCAAGAAGTACAAGATCGTCGCCGATCTGAAGTACCCGTGGCTGGTCGCGGTCAGCCCCCGCGGTGTGGTGCTCGGCTACGCGTTCGTGACCCCGTACCGGGCGAAGGCCGCCTACCGCTTCACGGTCGAGAACTCGATCTACCTGGGCCCGGCATCCACCGGCAAGGGGCTCGGCGCGGCCCTGATGAAAGAACTGCTGGTGCGCGCGAAGACGGCGGGCGTGAAGGAGGTCGTGGCAGTGATCGCCGATCGCGGTGCCGAGGCGTCGATCGCCCTGCACACGCGGTTCGGGTTCACCGACATCGGGCACATGGGCAAAGTGGGTTTCAAGTTCGGGCGCTGGCTGGGCACCGTGCTCATGCAGAAGAGCCTCAAATAGAGCAGTCTCGACGCATGACCGTGTCACAACTCCGGCTCGTGCTCGAGACCGATGATCTGGATGCCGCGCTCGCCTTCTACCGCGATGTGGTGGGCCTGACCGAGCGCGAGGCGTACTCCGAAGAGGACGGCGCACGCGTGCACATCCTCGAGGTGCCGAGCGCGACGCTCGAACTCGCGAACCCGCAGCAGATCCGGTTCATCGATCGCGTCGAGGCGGGCGCCGAGGGCACCGCGCACGCGTACCCGCTCACGGTGCGCATCGCCTTCGAGGTGCCGGATGCCGCGGCGGCCGACGCGGCATGGCAGGTGGGTGGGGCGGAGCCAGTCGCGCCCCCGACCGAGACGCCGTGGCGGTCGCTGAACGCCCGGCTCGAGGCGCCCGGCGGCATGCAGGTGACGGCCTTCGAAGAGCTCGGCCCGGAATGAGCGGAGAGGTATCGCTCGAGCGGCCAGCGGGAGCTCCGGTGCTGGTCGAGCTGCAGGGCCGGGTCCGCGGACAGTGCGACGAGGTATTCGCCGCACTTGCCGAGCGTGTCGATGTGCACGGGCAGGGATCGTTCGTGGCCGAGTCCGTGAGTCGGCGCGCTGTCGTTCAGGGCGGCTACTGGTACCGGGGCGAGTATGCCGTTGAGCCGAGCGGCGACGGTGCGCTGATCACCTATGCGATCGTCAACATCGCACCCGGCTGGCGGCTGATCGGGGCGCTCACGGGTCGTTCCGCTGTGCGTGCGGCACCCGCGGAGTTCTCACGACTGCTCGACGAGCTGGGCGCCGCGGTCGGCTAGTCGAGCCGGAAGACGTGCTCGTCGACCTCGGCGTCGCGTCGCGGGGCGTGGCTGCGCTCGATGCGGTCGAACGCGAAGCCGGCGTTCTGCAGCACCCGCTGCGAGCCGAGGTTGTCAGAAACGGTGCTGCCCCAGAGCGGACGTTCGTTCACCTCGCCGAGCACCGCCCGCAGTGCAGCGGACGCGATGCCGCGGCCCCAGAGCTCGCGCACGATCCAGTACCCGACCTGGCGCTCGCCGTTCATCAGGAAGCTGAGCGCGTAGCCCGCGAACCCGCCGTCCGCCTCGATCACCCAGGTCAACGTGTCGGGGTCCGCGCGGATGCGCGCCCAGTGGGCGTCGAACGCGGCGCGATCGCCCGGGTGCCGCGGCAGGAACGCGATCATGTCGGATCCGGCGACGTCGGACTCGAGCTCGAACAGAGCCTCGAGGTCATCGTCGTTGACGGCGCGGAGGCGCACGTCGTGCCGCTGGTCTGTCGTCATGGGCGTCGGGTCACGGGCCGTAGGTCTGGGTCGCTGCTTCGTCGGCCAACTGGACGGCCTCATTGAAGCGCGTCTCGCCGCCGAGCGCCTCGATCACCGAGATCCAACTGTCGTCGCGCACGATGTTGAGCACCGCGGGGGCGCTGTTCTCGTCGCCGAGCTGCGCGTAGCTGATGCCGTCATCGAGCACCGCCTCGTTCAGGCCCTGGGCGATGAGATCGTCTACCACCGTCGACCGCGTCGAGGCAGTGAGCGGCGCCGCCGAGATGGTCACGGTGCTCTCGATCACGGCCTCGTCGCCCCAGATGCACGAGATGCCGCCCGCACGTTCTTCGGGCGTCAGGTCGGCGTAGTAGTGCGGGGACAGCCCGCCCGGGCCACCCAGCAGCACCAGGCCCTGGTCGGTGAACGCCTGCAGACGGCCGGCCGGCAGGAGGCCCGTGCAATCGGTGGGCATCGCGAACGCCTGCTCGACCGCCTCGGCGGACGTGGGGGTCGGGGTCGGGGTCGACTGCTCGGTCTCGGACGGCGCCGGATCGGGTGACTCGCTGCAGGAGGACAGCGCGAGTGCCGCCGCCAGCACGATCGGGATGACGGCGAGGTTTCGCACGTTCATGGGTGCCCCTTCCCACTGACGAGAATCTATCATCCGGCGCCGCCACCCGGTTTTACGAGCGCGGCGTCGCCCGCCGCAGCACCGCGTACCCGGTCAACCCGGCGAGGGCGGTCGGCACCAGCAGCCAGAGCCCGATACCGATGGCCTGGTTGACGGCGAAGAACTCGCCCACCGCGTTCCAGCTCTGCGTGTAGGTGAGCAGCCAGAGTGCGCCGACCAGCAGCACCCCGATGAGCAGGAACGACGCCACCAGGCCGGTGGCCTTCCAGCGCACGTACACCGCCGCGAACGCGGCACCGGTGAAGAAGAAGAACAGCATCACGCAGAAGAAGATCACCAGGCGCTGCCAGATCTCGGTCTCGCCGCCGCCGAAGTAAATGGCGGTGAACATGCGCATGCGCACGCCCCAGCCGTTGGTCGCCGACTCGAGCGCGGAGAGGATGGTCAACGCGACGGCCCACCCGGCCGATAGCACCACGAAGGTGAGCGCGCTGCCGAGGTAGAAGTCGCGCCGTGTCGAGCCGTAGCCGAGGGCGAGCGGGAACGTGAGGTTCATCGCCTGGATGGCGACGACCATCATGTAGAAGAAGATCCACGACGACGCGCCGCTGTACTGGATGCCCTCGCTGGCGTTGTCGACTTGGGCTCCGTCGAGGTTTACATACACGAGCAGCCAGATCGCGAAGCTGAGCAAGAAGATGCCGCCCAGGATGATCGCGGGCATCGTGACCGTCGTCCGGGGGTTGGTCAGGTGCAGCTTCACCACCCGGGTGATGCGGCTGAGAGACGTCGCGGGCGCCTTGGTCAGGGTGGCGGTGGTCATGACTGGTCCTCTCCGAGAGTGGTGGAGCGCACGATGAGTTGTTGCAAAGAGACCGGAGCGAGTTCGAGCCCCGCCTCGGCCGCGGCGCGTCGGTCGGCCGCGTCGAGGGATCCGACCGTCGCGGAGGCGAGCCCGCCCAGGTTCTCGCGGTGGAGCACCTCGCGGCCCTTGGTGAACGCATCGACGGCGCTCGCGGCACCGGCGACCGTGGTCGCCGATCCGCGTAGATCGTCGGCGTCGCTGTCGATCAGGATGCGGCCGTCGTCGATCACGAGGACGTGCTCGAGCAGGTTGCTCACCTCATCGATCAGGTGGGTCGACAGCACGACAGTGCGGGGGTGCTCCGCGTAGTCGCTGAGCAACCGGTCGTAGAACAGCTGCCGAGCGACCGCGTCGAGGCCGAGGTACGGCTCGTCGAAGAAGGTCAGCGGCGCGCGCGAGGCGAGTCCGACGATCACGCCGACCGCCGAGAGCTGGCCGCGCGAGAGCTTCTTGATGCGGCGGTCGAGCGGCAGGCGGAAGTCGTGCACCAGCGACGCCGCGAACTCGGCGTCCCAGTTCGGAAAGAACCAGGGCGCGCTGCGCATGACGTGCTTGACCCGGAAGTCTTCGGGGTACTTCTGGCTCTCTTTGATGAACGCGGTCCGACCCAGCACGCCGGCGTTCTCGACGGGCGGCTCGCCGAAGACGCGGATCGTGCCGGCGGTGGCGAACTCTTGCGCGGTGAGCAGGGACATGAGGGTGGTCTTGCCGGCGCCGTTGCGGCCGAGCAGACCGTAGATGCGGTTCTCTTCGAGCGTGAAGCTCACGCCATCGACGGCGTGCACCTTGCCGTAGTGCTTGCGGAGGTCATCGACCTCGACGACGGTGGTCATCGCGTCGCCCCCTTCTCGATCATGGAGCTGAGCTCCTGCGGAGTGATACCGAGCTTCTCGGCCTCGACGAGCAGTGGCTGGACGTACTGGTCGCGGAACTGGTCGCGGCGCTGGTCCACAAGCCGGGCGCGGGCGCCCTGGGCAACGAACATGCCGATCCCTCTCTTCTTATAGAGGATCCCGGTGTCGACGAGCAGGTTCACGCCTTTGCCGGCCGTGGCCGGGTTGATGCGATGGAACGCCGCGAACTCGTTCGTCGAGGGGACCTGGGTCTCCTCAGGGAGCACCCCCGAGATGATGTCGTTCTCGATCTGTTCAGCGATCTGCTGGAAGATCGGACGGCTCTCATCCATGGGTACCCTCCCTTCTGGTCAATGGGTTAGTTACTGATGTAACCAACCAACCAGGCGAGAGACGTTCTGTCAAGCCCCGGTGTGAAGTGCCTAGGCTCTGACCATGGTCGAGTTGCACCATCTGACCGCCCTCGAGCAGCTCGACTGGCTGCGCCGAGGCGAGGTCACGCCGCGCGAACTCGCCGAGCACTACCTCGAGCGCATCGCCCGCCTCGACGGCGATCTCGGCGCGTTCGTCACCGTGCACCCTGAGCGGGCTCTCGAGCGGGCGGATGCCGTGGCAGCCACCGCGCACACCGCGACGTTGTGGGGGCTGCCGACCGCCGAGAAAGATCTGTGGCGCACGGCCGGCGTGCCCACGAGATTCGGGTCCCGGGCTTTCGCCGACTTCGTGCCCGACGAGTCCGACGAGATCGTGACCGCGCTCGAGCAGGCGGGCACGGTCAGCCTCGGCAAGACGAACACCCCCGAATTCGGCATGCCGAGCTACACCGAACCGCTCGCCAACGCCCCCGCGCGCACCCCCTACGACCTGATGCGCGGAGCGGGCGGCTCGAGCGGCGGGGCGGCCGTCGCCGTCGCCGCGGGTCTGCTGCCGTTCGCTCCGGGCTCCGACGGGGGCGGGTCGATCCGCATTCCCGCGGCATCCACCGGCCTCGTCGGACTCAAGCCGTCGCGCGGCCGCATCCCGGCGGGCGCAGGTTTCTCAGACGCGGCGGGTCTGGTCGTCCCGGGGCCGCTCGCCCGCACGGTCGCCGATGCCGCATTGCTGCTCGACGCGCTGGTCGCTGCGGCCCCGTACCGCTACGCGACCGCCGCCCCGTCCTGGGATGGGGGCGAGTTGCTCAATGCGGCGGTTCGCGGCGAGGGCCGCTTCCAACTCGGGCTCAGCACCTGGTCGCCGTGGCAGACCGAGTACGAGTGGGAACTGGCGCCCGAGGCGCGTACGGCGCTCGAGCTCGCGACGAACGAGTTCGCGGCGATGGGGCACGGCATCGAGGAGTTCGCGATGCCCGCCGAAGAGGGGTACGCGCCCGCATTCCGCACGGTGTGGCAGGCGGGTGCCTCCGGCATCCCGGTCGAGGGCGACGACGTGCAGGCGCTCGAACCGCTGACGCGCTGGCTGGTTGAGAAGGGTCGCGCCGTCAGCGCGCGCGAGCTGTCGGAGGCGCTGACCTGGCTGGCGGCGTTCGAACGTCGGCTGATCACGGCGTTCCACCCGTACGACGCGGTGCTGACGCCGTCGCTGGCGATGACGCCGCGCCCGCTCGGGTGGTACGACGCCGATGACGGCGAGCGAAATTTCGCGCAGCAGGTGCAGTTCACCCCCTTCACCAGCATGGTGAACGTGGCGGGACTGCCGGCGATTACGCTGCCGGTCTCGGTCACGCCGGACGGGCTGCCGATGGGTGTGCAGCTGATCGGCCGACCGGGCGGCGAGCACGTGCTGCTCGCGCTCGGTGCGCAACTGGAGCGGCGGCTGGGCTGGCAAAAGCGGCACCCGCCGCAGTGGTGACGGCGACTCAGCCGGGGGCGTTGGCGAAGACCTCGTCGAGCAGAGCGAGCGTCGACGCGCATCCGCCGAATTGGTTCGGCCGGTAGTAGCAGATCGACAACGGTCCGGGCTCGGGGGCGGTCAGTTGCACGCCCGCGTCGGTGATCTGCTCGCTCCAGCCTTCGGTGAACAGCGCGGCTCTGATCGAGCCCCACGCGGCATCGTTGATCGGCCCCCACGCATAGATCCCGTACGCCTCGTACCCGGTGCTGACGATGCAGACGGCCCCGCCGGCGTCGAAGAACAGGGCGAACGGATCGCCCTCGTTGTGGAGCCGTGCCGACGTAGTCGCCTCGTCGACGATCGAGAGGCCGCCGGTGGTGAACGTGGTGAGCGACGTGCTGACCAGCGATTCGCACGTGACGGGGGCAGTCGGCGCCTGCGCAGGCTCGTCGGCCCCAACCTCCTCCGTCGGGGTGGGTGTGGGGGAGGCCGAGGGTGATGCGCTGGCCGAAGCGGAGGCACCGGTGCCGGTCGGGATGGGCATCGGCGGGCCGGCCATGCACCCGGTCAGGCCGGTCGTCAGCAGTCCCGCGGCAAGGAGAACGGCGGCGATCTGTCGGGTGATCATGGCCGGACAGTAGCGGTGGGCGGTCGTCGGCCGATACAGGGTTTCCGCCTATTCATCCTCGATGACTTTAGGTAAGGCATGCCTATACTGGAGGCGATGATTCTCTCCGATGTTCTCCCCGCCACGATCGCTTGGCAGCCCGCCGAGGGCGACCTCGTGCTGCTCGCCGGCATGGCCGATGACCTCGCGGTCATCGAGACCGTGCTGGCGACGCTGCCTGCCCGTGCGCGTGGGCAGGTGTTCGTCGAGGTCGCCAGCATCGATGAGGTGCGCGACCTGGGTGCGCCCGGCCGCGTCTGCGTGACCTGGCTCGCCCGCGACGCCGGACGCAGCATGAACGTCGCCGTCGAGGCGTGGCTCGCCGAGATGCTGCCCGTCGAGTTCGACCGCGAGCACCGCGTCTACGCGTGGATCTCGGGCGAGAGCGCGGCGCGGGTCATCACCAGCGCCTGACCGCCACAGCTCCTCAGCCTCGGGGGCCTCGCCGGCGCACGTAGCCGCCGAGTTCCAGTCCCGCGCCGACCTCGAAACGGTTCGTCAGGGCATCGGTCCCCGCCGCGACATAGAGCGGGATGAACCACAGCCCGTACCGCTTCCACTGGGCTTTGTGCTCGGCCTCGTGCGCGAGCACGTCGTCGCTCTCGTTGTCGTGGGTGAAATAGATCGCGCCGATCGTGGTGCCGCCTCGACCGAACGACCATTTCGGCATCCCGACGAAGTAGTGCATGCCGTTCTTGCGCCGAAGCCTGCCCGGCAGGACCATTCCGTACACGAACGCGCACCCGGTCGCGAACCAGTACCCCGGCCGCGTGAACACCGGCCAGACCAGGAACGCGCGCAGCGGCCGCACCCGGCGCACGCCGCGATCGAGCGACGCGAGAATCCGCTCGGGCGCCGTGCGAGTCGCCGGCTCGATGTCGGGCAGTGCTTTCACGCAGACTCCTCCCGCCCGTACGTCTCGAGGAACCGCAGCCACACCTCGTTCACGGTCGGGTAGGCGGGCACGGCATGCCACAGGCGGGAGAGGGGCACCTCGCCGACGATCGCGATCGTCGCGGCCTGGATCATCTCGCTGACATCCGGCCCGACGAACGTCACCCCGAGCAGCACCTGGCGATCCTCGTCGACGATGGCGCGCGCGTGTCCCTGATAGTCGTCGGCGTGGGCGCTCGCGCCCGCGATCCATGACAGGTCGTAGTCGATGACTCGGATGCTGCGGCCCGTCTTGCCTGCCGCCTCGGCCGTCAGACCCACCGACGCAACCTCGGGGTCGGTGAACGTCACCTGCGGAACCGTCTCGTGGTCGGCGGACGCCACATGTCTGCCCCACTTCGCGTCGTCGATGGGGCGGCCGGCCGCGCGCGCCGCGATGACGTCTCCGGCGGCGCGGGCCTGGTACTTGCCCTGGTGGG
>JBDTQN010000059.1:0-11183 GCA_039932215.1 Pseudolysinimonas sp.
AACGCTCGGGCATCGCCTCAGCGGTCAACAACGCCGTCTCGCGGGTCGCCGGCCTGATCGTCATCGCCATGATCGCGTTCATCGTCGCGGGCGACTCGATCACCCTTGACGGCTTTCACCGCGCCGTGCTCGTGACCGCCGTGCTCATGTTCGCGGGCGGCCTCGTGTCGCTGGCTGGCATCCGCAACCCCGCGCACGAGGGCGGCGACGCCGCTGAGGTGCCCACTCCCGCGCCAGAGCGCACTGCGAAGCGCGGCAAGAGCTGACCGGCTGATCGGCTGCTAGAGGTCGGCAGACAACAAGATCTGATCGCCGGAGACGGTCCGCACCTCGACCTGGGCGATGTCGGCGAGCGCGAGAGCCGTGCCGGCGCTCACCTCGACGGTGCCCTCGGGTGCCGATGTCCAGGTCGACAGCGCCGTCTCGGCGCCCTGGCGGTCGACCACCCACATCGCATACTCGACCGGGCCGTACGCGCCGTCCGGCCCGGCGGGACCGGGGTGGTAGCCGCACTCCATGTCGATGCGCGTGCCCCAGCCGACCGGAGTCAGCTCGATGCTCGCCTCGACCGGGACGGTGGCGTCGACCGGAACCAGTTCGGCCGCGACAGCCGGCGCCGGGGCGGGCGTGATCACCGGCGGCAGCACGAGCGCGAGCACGGCGGCGATCGCGGCGGCGGCCGCGAGACCCGCGATCGTGCCGAAGCGACGGCGGGTGCGGCGGGTGTGGTCGGCGCGCTCGATCCGCGCCACCAGGTCTGCGGGTGGCCCGGCCGCGACCTCGCTGTCGTCGAGCACCGCGAAGGCTCGCGTGGCATCCAGTCGGCCCAGCAGCCCGGGCAGCGCGCCCAGTTCGGCGATCGAGGCACGGCAGATCTTGCAGCCCGGCAGGTGGCTCTCGAACTCGCGGCGCTCGGCGGGCGACAGCGCCCCCAGCACGTAGGCGGCATCCCACTCGGCGAAGCGGGTGTGGTCGGCGGCGCTCATCGCGTCACCCCCTTCTCTTGCAGGGCGAGGCGCAGCGCGCGCAGCCCGTAGTGCAGGCGCGACTT
Organism: Pseudolysinimonas sp.; assembly: GCA_039932215.1. GTDB lineage: Bacteria > Actinomycetota > Actinomycetes > Actinomycetales > Microbacteriaceae > JBDSKH01. The sequence continues at coordinate 1,052 of JBDTQN010000059.1, forward strand.
GACCGTTCCCTCGGGGATCCCGAGTTCGGCGGCGGTCTCGGCGATGCTGCGCCCGCCGTAGTAGCTGTGCACGATGACGGCGCGGTGTTCGTAGCCGAGTGCGCCGAGCGCCTCCTCGACCAGCAGCGCCTCGAACAGCGCGTCGGTGCGGTCGCGTTCGGCGCGCTCCGGCACCTCGTCGGTGCTGAGTTCGTGCCGTTTGCGCGCACTGCGGAACTCATCGATCACCAGGTTGCGCGCGACCGTGAACAGCCACGCCCGGGTGCTCTCGGGCGCCTGGCTCATGATCGCCGGGGTGCGCCAGGCGCGCAGCAGGGTCTCTTGCACGATGTCGTCGGCCCCGCTGGCGTTGCCGGTCAGGTGCACGGCGTAGCGCCAGAGCGCGGTCGCATGGGCGTCCGAGAGTGCGCGCAACGCCTCCGCCTCACCGGTACTCACCGCGCGCACCTCCTGTCATAGAAGACAACGGGATGCGGCGCTGATTCGTTCACGCCGCCAGCACCAGCATGATGACATCGACGACCGCCGCGACGATCACCAGCCGGAACAGCCAGCGCGTGGGGCTCGGGCGCAGGCCGGCGATCAACCCGACGACCGTGATCAGCAGAGAGACGCCGAGCCCGGCGAGCCCGAGCACCGTATCGAGTCCGATCCCGATGGCGAGGCACACGGCGGCGGCCAGCAGCGCCAGCCAGGTCGCGATCAGCGACGGCACCCGGCCGAGCCGATGCGGAAGGCCGCGTACCCCCGTCGCGGCATCGTCGTCGAGGTCGGGCAAGACGTTCGCGAAGTGCGCCCCGGCCCCGAGCAGCGCCCCCGCCGCGGTGGTCGTCACCGCCGCGAAAGCAGGTTGCGCCGATGCGAGTGCGACGATCGAGGGCAGCGTGCCGAAGCTGACCAGGTACGGCACCACCGAAACCGCCGTGCCCTTCAGCCCCGCGTTGTAAGCCCAGGCCGACCCGAGGAACAGCAGGTGCGCGAGCACGGCGGGCCAGCCCAGGGGAAGCGAGACCAGAACCGAGGCGGCGGCGGTAGCGAGAGCCACGGTGCGGGCGAGGGATGCGGAGACGTCTCCGCGGGCGACGGGCTTGTCGGTGCGGCCCACGGCGCGGTCGCGTTCGGCGTCGATCCAGTCGTTCGAGAGGCCGACGGAGGCCTGATCCAATGCCATCACGAGGCCGACGAGCACGATCCGCCACGGTTCGAGGCCTCCGGCGATGGCGAGAAGCACCGTGATGACGGTGACGGCGGCGCCCGGTCCGGGATGCGTCGAGAGAACGAGCGCGCGGATTCGTGCCATGCGATCAGGCTACGGCCCGGAACGCGTCGTCTAGCCTGGGGAGGACATGCCAACCATCGATGACGTCGCGACCCTCGCCCAGCTCCTTCCGGGGCGGTGGACCATCAAGGCCACCAACTTCCCGATGTGGCTGTCGGGTGAACGGCGCGAGCCGTCGTTCGAGTACGGATTGCAGAGCGAGAGCCCGCTCACCCTCAGCGACGAGGTCGGCTACGTCGACCCGGACGGCAAGCAGAAGACAATCCGCGGCACCGACCGCTGGAACGGCACCGGGTTCACCTGGCGCATGCGCGGTATCGCCGGTCTGTTCGTGCGCAGCCACTGGGAGGTGGCCGGCATCCGGCAAGGTCTGCTGGTGATCCGTTTCGAGAAGTCGGTCGTCACGCCGTCAGGGGTGGATGTCGTGGTCGGCGAAGGCGTGGACGCCACCGAACTGCGCTCGGTCATCGCCGCCGATCCGGGCTCGTTCGGCCTCACGATCGAGGAGTTCGCCAGCCTCACCTGGCTCGATCACACTCCGCCGATCGGTTAGGCGAACCGCACCTCGATCTGCAGAAACTCTGCATACCGCCGCAGGCGCCGTGTGGCGGCCCGCAGCGTCGTCGGGCTGAGCTCGCTGAACGGGAACAGCGCCAGGGTGATCTCCTTCTTCGTCGTCTTCTGGCGCCGCCAGGTTCCAACCACCTGCCCGTCGACCACGATCGTCGACAGGAACATGCCGTTACCGCCGGGCACGATCGTCTGCCAGTGCTGTGGCGGCAGCTGCGGGGTGCGATCGGTGTACCCGAGCACGAATTCGTCGAAGCCGGGGAGCAGGTGCACGCCACGCGCGGCCGGCTCGAGGCCGGGCCGCAGGTAGTACGTCTCGCCATCGACCTCGACGGCGTCGAGCTCGGCTGCGGCGGCGGCGACGCCGGCGCGCGCATCGGTGAGCGTCAGCGACGACCACCACGCGAAGTCGCGCGCCGTTGCCGGGCCGTGTCCGAGCATGTAGCGCAGCGCGAACTCACGCAGCGCCTCGTCGGGCTCGAGGCGGCGCGGTTCCCGCACCCACTCCTCGAGCAGGGCCCACCGCTCGCGCCCCGACTGCACCAGCACGCTGGTCTGAGCCAGCTGCCCGAGGGCGTGCACACCGCGTTGCCCCGCTGTCGACATCCCTGCGGCGTCGAATGCCGCGAACAGGTCGGCGCGACTCGCGTGCCGTCCGCCCGAGAGCTCGCGCCGCGCGACCTCTTCGGCGCGCACGAAGTCGTCGGGAGTGAGTCCGAGTTGCCGCCGGCGTCCCTCTGCGGCACGCACCATGCGCTTGCCGGTCAGCCCCAGCATCCAGCCGAGGTCTTCAGCGGCGACCAGATGCAGCGTCCCGCGCATCGGCCAGGAGCGCACGATGTCGCCTGCCGCGTGTGCCGCTTCGACGCTCTCGGCCGTCGAGCCGGGAACCCGCAGGCCGACCGACCACATGGCGCCGGGAAAATCCTGGGCCTGCATCGCCAGCAACCGGCGCACGGCGTCGACGGGCGCGGGGGCGTCGGCGGTCGCGATCCCGAGCGCGCTCAGACGCAGCGCGGCGAGATCGGTGCGCGATGTCACGGTTTCGGCTTCTCGAGCAGGCCGAGGGCGGTCAGCTTGTCGCTGAGGCCGGCGCCATCGGGGGCGAAGAGCCAGGGGGCGGTGCCGGGATGCGACTCGGGCTCGCTTCGCCCACCGGCGAGCACGGCTTCACCGGTGGTCAGCTGCCGTATCGCGACGGCCGCCACGTTGTCGGGGTGGGCGGCCGAGAAGTCTCCGTAGATCTGCGGGTCGTGCTGCCCGTCGTCGCCGACCAGCAGCCAGCGCATCTTCGGAAACTCGGTCGCCAGCCGCTCGAGGTTCACGCGCTTGTGGTCGCGCCCGCTTCGGAACCACCGGTCGTGCGTGGGCCCCCAGTCGGTCAGCAGCAGGGTGCCACGTGGGTACAGGTTGCGCCCGAGGAAGCGACGCAGCGTCGGCACCACGTTCCACGCGCCGGTCGAGAGATAGATCACGGGGATGCCGGGGTGCGCGCGGGTCAGTCGCTCGTAGAGCACCGCCATCCCGGCGACGGGGGTGCGGGCGTGCTCGTCGAGCACGAACGTGTTCCAGGCGGCCAGGAACGGCCGGGGGAGCGCCGTCACCATCACCGTGTCGTCGATGTCAGAGACCAGGCCGAAGTCGATGTCATCGTCGACGATGAACACCGGCGCCTCGACCGCGTCGACGCCGTCGATCGAGAGGGTGATGCGGTGCCAGCCCGGGGTGAGCTTCACCTCGATCTGGGCGTCGAGCACGCCGCCGCGATCGGCCCGGATGGTGCGCTTCGCGCGGCCCGATGTGACCTGCACCTCGATGTGCGGCACGTGCACGCTCGTGAAGCTGCGCCAGCCGCGGATTCCGCGGTTCTCTTCGACCGGGGCGCCGGGCGGCAACGGTTTCTGCAGCACGACGCGTCCGAGAATGCGCACCCACCCGGTTCCGCCGTATCCGGTGAAGGGGATGATCGTCGGCACCAGGCCGCGCCCCCGACCCCAGCGCTGCCGCAGGCCCTGAATGGCGTCTTCAAGCCGGGCCGCGAAGTGCGGAGCCGTGCGTTGGTCAGTCATCTCACCCAGTGTGTCATGGGCCGGTTTTCATCTGTCGCAGAGCAAGTGGGCGGTAGTATCGGGCCGATCAGGTTGAGGAGAAACGACGTGCCCGACATCCAACTTTCCACTCGCACTGACGCGATCGCGCTCATCCGCAACGAGCCGGTCCAGGCCCGCAGCACTGCGCGCCTGGCTGCACTGCTCGACGCGGCCGCGCAGGTCGTGCATGAGATCGGCTACGAGCGGCTCACCACCGCGATGGTCGCCGAGCGCGCCGGCGCCTCGATCGGGACGGTCTACCGCTACTTCCCCGACCGCATCGCGGTGCTGCAGAGCCTCGCCGCGCGCAACGCCGAGCGCATGACCGACCGCGTGCTGGCCGAATTGCGTTCCGAGCAGCACGCCGACTGGCGCTCCGCTCTCGGAGCGGCCCTCGGTCTGTTCGTCGAAGCGTTCCGCAACGAACCGGGCTTCGCCTCGGTGCGTTACGGCGACGTGCTCGACCTGCGCCCGGCGACCGAGATCCCGGCCTATTCGGCACTCGCCGAGCAGATGGCGGGCGTGCTGACAGAACGGTTCTCGCTCGAGACCTCCGATGCGGCCGTGCAGGCGCTCGGGGCCGCGGTTGTCGCGTTCGACGCGATCGCTGCACAGGCGTTCGTGCTCGACCCGCGCGGCTCGGCACCGCACCTCGCGCTGGCATCGAAGGCATCCGATGCCCTTGTGTCGGAATACTTCGGCCCCGCATCGCGCTGAACCACTGCTGAGAGCGTGCTGTAAGGCTCTGCCTTGCAAACCGCTTTGACGGTCGTGCCGAATAGTGTTCGACTGACCCGATGCGTGCTGATCCGGCGCGCCCTGGGACCCCGGCGACGAGGAGCACTGCGACAGATGATCGAGTTCCGCTCCGTCTCGAAACGCTTCCCCGACGGCACCCTGGCGGTCGACGACTTCTCGCTCGAACTTCCCGCACACAAGGTCACCGTTCTGGTGGGTTCCTCCGGGTCTGGCAAGACAACGGTGCTGCGCATGATCAACCGCATGGTCGACCCCACGAGCGGCGCGATCTTCATCGATGACGAAGACATCGCGACGGTCGAGCCTGTGCAACTGCGCCGCCGCATCGGCTACGTCATGCAGAACTCGGGTCTGCTCCCGCACCGCCGAGTCGTCGACAACATCGCGACCGTTCCGCGCCTCACCGGGGTCTCGAAAGCGAAGGCGCAGCAGCGCGCTCTCGAGCTGATGGATGTCGTCGGACTCGATCGCTCCCTCGCGCGCCGCTATCCCAACCAGCTCTCGGGCGGGCAGCAGCAGCGCGTCGGCGTCGCACGCGGACTCGCGGTCGACCCCAACATCCTGCTCATGGATGAGCCGTTCGGCGCCGTCGACCCGATCGTGCGCTCCGATCTGCAGCAAGAGGTGCTGCGCCTGCAGCGCGACCTCGCCAAGACGATCGTGTTCGTCACGCACGACATCGACGAGGCGTTCCTGCTTGGCGACCATGTGGTGCTGCTCGAGTCCGGCGGGCGCATCGTGCAGAAGGGCACGCCCGAAGAGATCCTCGCCGCGCCCGCGAACGATTTCGTGGCGACGTTCATCGGCGCCGACCGTGGCAAGCGTGCGCTCACCCAGAAGAAGGTGTCCGGCAGAACCGTGCTGATCGACGGCGACGGGAACCCTGCGGGGGTGCTGACGACGTGAATTGGCTCGTCAACAACTACGAGTCGATCCTCCCGCTGCTGCTCAACCATCTACGGCTCAGCGTGATCCCGATCGCCGTGGGGTTCGTCGTGTCGATCCCGCTGGGCTGGCTCGCCTGGCGATTCAAACTCACGCGCGGGGTGCTGCTGACCTTGGCCGGCCTCCTGTACACGATTCCGTCGCTCGCCCTGTTCACGATCCTGCCCCCGCTGCTCGGACTCCCGTACCTGAGCGAGACGCCCGTGATCATCGCGCTGACCATCTACGCGCTCGCGATCATGGCGCGTTCGGCCGCCGACGCGTTCGGGTCGGTGGATGCCGGGGTGCGGCAGTCGGCCACCGCGGTCGGGTACTCGGCGTGGCAGAGCTTCTGGCAGGTCGAGCTGCCGCTCGCCGGGCCGGTGCTGCTGGCCGGACTGCGCGTGGTCGCGGTGTCGACGATCGCGCTGGTCACCGTCGGGGCGCTCGTCGGCGTGAAGAGCCTGGGCTATTACTTCACTGACGGGTACCAGCGACACATTCTCTTCGAGGTGCTGACCGGGCTGGTGCTCACCATGGCTCTCGCCCTGGTGATCGACGCGCTGCTGGTGCTGCTCGGCCGACTCGCGCTGCCGTGGGCGCGCATGCGGCCCGCTCGCCTGCCGCGCGTGCCCGTCGCAATGCCGCACAACATCGGAAAGGTCGCCGCATGAACCTCATCGGCGACACGATCGCGTGGATCGCGGAGCACCTCGCCAGCGGCGAACTGGCGCTGCGCATCGGCGAGCACCTGTTCTACACCGTCATCTCGGTGCTGATCGCGTCGGCGATCGCGATCCCCGTCGGGTACTGGATCGGTCACACTGGCAAGGGTCGCGAGATCGCGGTCGGCATCTCGGGGGCCGCGCGTGCGCTGCCGTCGTTCGGTCTCATCCTGTTGCTCATCGGGCTCGTGGGGGTCGTTCAGCGGCCCATCGCGGCTTTCGCCGCATTCGTGATCCTCGCGATCCCGTCGATTCTCGCCGGCGCGTATTCGGGCATTCAGGCGATCGACCGCACCACGATCGACGCCGCCCGTGCCGTGGGCATGACGGAATGGCAGATCCTCTGGAAGGTCGAGGCGCCGCTCGGACTGCATCTGCTGGTGTCCGGGCTTCGCGCGGGCACGTTGCAGGTGGTGGCGACCGTGACCCTCGCGGCGTACATCAACCTGGGTGGGCTCGGCTACGACATCCTGCAGGGTATTCCGCTGCGCCGCGACGAGCAGGTTCTGGGGGCCGCGGTCGTGGTCATCGCGCTCGCTCTCGTCATCGACGCCCTGTTCGGCGTGGCCACCCATGTGGTCGACCGCGTCATCCCCGACGGCTCGCTCCCTCAGAAAAGGTCGACGAGCCGTTCCCGCAGACTCCGCGACGCGCCGACCGGGCGCGCAGCGGCGGTGGAAGTTCCCACCAGCACATGAAAAGGATGAACACGATGTTCACAGCAAGGAACAAGGGCCGACTCGCCTTGACGGCAGTCGCGGTCGGGGTGGCATTGACCCTGGCAGGGTGTGGTTCGAGCAATGGCGGAGGCTCCGGCGACGGGGGCGATGACGGCGACAAGGGAACCATCGTGGTCGGCTCGCAGGCCTACTACTCCAACGAGATCATCGCCGAGATCTACTCGCAGGCCCTCGAGAACGCGGGCTTCACGGTGACGCGCAACTTCCAGATCGGCCAGCGCGACGCCTACCTTCCCGCCCTCGAAAGCGGCGAGGTGCAGGTGTTCCCCGAGTACACCGGCAACCTCCTCCAGTACTACGACGCTGCGACGACGGCCACGAAGTCGGATGACGTCTACGCGGCGCTGGTCGACGCGCTGCCGGACGGCCTGACGGTGCTCGACCAGTCGTCCGCGACCGACCAGGACTCGTACAACGTGACGCAGGAGTTCGCCGACCAGTACTCGCTTGAGAGCATCGGCGACCTGTCGAACGTCGACGTGCCCCTCATCCTGGGTGGCGCGCCGGAGCTCGAAGAGCGTCCGTATGGCCCGACCGGACTGGCGAGCGTGTACAACGTGAACGTCTCGTTCCAGGCGACAGGTGACACCACGGTCGATTCCCTCACCCAGGGCGTCATCAACATCGCCAACGTGTACAGCGCCGACCCCCGCATCGAGTCCGCCGGACTTGTCACCCTCGACGACCCCGAAGGCCTGTTCCTGGCCTCGAACGTCGTGCCGCTGGTGAGTGCCGACATCGCCGACGAGGTCGCCGATGTGCTCAACCCGGTCAGCGCCGCGCTGACGGCAGAGGGCCTCGTCGCGCTGAACGTCGAGAGCGTCGACCAGCAGAAGTCGTCGGCCGACATCGCCACGGAGTGGCTGCAGGGCAACGGCTTCATCGAGTAACTCGTGCATGAGACGTGGGCGGGCGGTTCGGCGCCCGCCTTTCGTCGTTCAGTCCTCGCGGGTGTTCGCGTCGCCGTCGCCGGGGTGGTCCCAGTGACGCGCCTCGCGCCGCATGATCAGCTTCTTGACGACGACGACGGCGACGCCGAAGACGACGATGGCGGCGACGAACAGGTACCCGGCGAAGTGCAACTGCTCTTGCAGCGCCTTGAAGCTGCCCGCGACGACCCAGCCGACGGTGACGTAGGCGGTGGCCCAGATCGCGCACGCCGGGGCCGTCCACGAGATGAACCGCCGGTAGCTCATGGTGCTCATTCCGACGGTGACGGGCACGAGCGAGTGCAGAACGGGCAGGAAGCGCGACACGAACACCGCGACCCCTCCACGCCGGTCGACGTAGTTCTCGGCGCGGTGCCAGTTCTTCATCCCGATCCGTCCGCCGAGCCGCGAGTCGCGGATGCGGTGGCCGAAGAAGCGCCCGAGGGCGAAGCCGATGCTCTCGCCGGCGAGGGCGCCGATGATGACTGCCGCCAGCATCCCGATGTACTGTCCTGGCCCGTCGATGGCGGTGCTGGAGACGACGACGATGGTGTCGCCGGGCACGATGAGGCCGACCAGGATCGATGTTTCGAGCAGGATTCCGACACCCGACAGCAGGATGCGCGTGACGGGGTCGACCGATCCCACGAGGTCGAGCACCCAGGTGAGCGCGGCGTCGATCCAGTTCACTCCGGCTCCGCGGGTGGGTCGGACGGGGAGTCGGGCAGCGGTTTGCGCAGCGCGTCGATGCGCGCCTGCCAGAGGGCGAGGCGGCCCGGCTGTTCGGCGGTCGGAGGTCCGTCGATCCAGGAGGTGACGATCCGGATGCCGTGGAGCGCGTTGACGGCCCAGATCTCCAGTCCCTGCAGGTCGGCTGGCGTGACCGATTCGTGGAGCACATCGACCCCGAGCGCGGTGGCGAGGGCGATCACCGACCGAAGTGTGACGCTGTCGATGCGTTCGATGTCGGCGGCGGGAACGCAGAGAGCGTCTCCGCGCCACCAGGCGAGGCAGGTGGTGGTGCCTTCGGCGACGTAGCCAGCGGGGCTGAGCACCACGGCCTCGTCGGCGCCGTGCGTCTGGGCGAGGGTGCGCAGCTGGGTCATGGCTTCGAGGTCGGGACCCTTGAATCGCGGTGCCGTGCGGGGGTCGCGTCCGCCGTGGGTGATCAGCACGACGGATCGTTTGAGTTCGGGCGCCTCGCGCAGGCGCAGCAGCAGTTGCGGCTGCAGCAGCTGGGTGCGCAATTCGACGCGCGGAAACCATTGCCCGGTGCGCGGGATGGCGGCGATGCTGGCGTCCCAGAACGCGCCGGGGTCGAGTTGCCGGTATCGCCCGCGCGGGATCGAGGTCATGAACCGGGTGCGGTGCAGGTCGAGAGCCCGCACGGTGCCGTCGACGACCAGCCACGAGTCGGCGGCATCGATGGTCGCCGGGAGCACGTCGCAGTCGTCGCGCGCCTGCAGGTGGTCGTCTCGCCAGAGGGAGACGGTGGCCGCGCTCATAGGATCAGGCTATGCCGCTCCGCCTGCTGCGCCATCCGCTCGGTGGCGGATTCTCGGCCGCGCGCGTGTTCGCGGCTCTGCACGGCGGCGACTCGGACGTCTTCTGGCTCGACAGCGGCGCAGTCGGTACCAGCTATGTCGGCGCGGGGGAGCGCTGGTTGCCATCGCATCCTGTTTTGGATGCCGTGCGCGCCGAGTTGGCCGGCCCGGTTCCCGAGGCGGACCCTGACGCCCCGCCGTTCCGGTTGGGTCTCGTGGGATGGCTCGGCTACGAGATGCGGGGCGAGACGATGGGCGTGCCGGTGGCTCGCACCTCGCGGTACCCCGATGCCTCGTTCCTGCGGGTCGATCGCGCGGTCTCGATCGAGGCCGATGGCACGGCGCAGCTTCTCGCGCTCGGGGAGTCCTGGCATGGGGAGTTGGCTGAGTGGCGCGACGCCACATCGTCGCGCCTTGGCGAGTTGCCCAGTTTCCCCGATGCTGTGCCCCCGGAACTGGGTGAAGGGGGCAACTCGACGGTGCGCTGGCACGAGAGCGACGCCCAGTACCTCGAGAACATCGCCGCGTGTCAACGTGAGATCTGGGAGGGCGAGGCGTATCAGCTGTGTCTG
>JBDTQN010000060.1:0-10872 GCA_039932215.1 Pseudolysinimonas sp.
GGCTACGGCGCGGCGATGCCCGTGTGGGGCGCCCACCCGACGGCGGTCACGGTCGTGCAGGTGGCGAACTTCGCGCGACCCGGCGTCGTGTGTGAGATCGACGCGGTGGCGGCGCTCAGCTGACCTGGACTTCTTTCCAGAACGCCACGTAGTCCGAGAAGTCCTTGCCGACGCGGTCGAACGCGGTCGGGTACGGGTGCGGGTAGCTCCACGCGCGGTCCTGCAGCAGCTCGTCGCCGTCCTTGACGGAGAAGTACTGGCACTCGCCCTTCCACGGGCAGGTGTACGGCGTCGGGCTCTCGACGAGGTACTCGCTCTTCACGCTCGAGGGCGGGAAGTACACGTTCCCCTCGATGTGCAGCACGTCGGCCTCATCGGCTTCGGCAATGACGGTTCCGTTCAGGGTTGCAGTAGGCATGCAACCCACAACAGCACTACTCGCTGTGCAATTCCCGCGCCGACTCGCTGGCGGCGATCAGATGACGGGTCGCGTTGCGCAGACCCCGGTACGCGGATGCTGCGGCGGCGGCCTCGGGAGACTGGTGGTCGATGCCGAGATCAGCGACGGCGTCGATGATGGCTCCGGCGGCGAGCAGGTCTTCGACGGCGAAGCGCAGCGACCCGTCGGCGCGGGCGGCGCCCGCCGCGACGACCGCGATACGGAACCGTCCGCCGAGCGATTGTTGCTGCGCCAGCGCCCAGGCCGCGAGTTCGCCCGCACGTTCGAGCGTGCCGGGAACGGTGCCTTCGGGGCCGACCACGTCGAGCAGCTGCGACACCCACACGACGGTCTCGGCATCCTGACCCACCGATGCCACGCCGGCACGACCCCAGTCGAACCGCACCTGATACGAATCCTGCGCACTCACGGGATGAGGCTAGCGGCGCCCATCTCGGTCGCGATGATCGCGAAGTCATGCGCGGTCACCTCGACCTGGCCGCGGCGCATGATGAAACCCCAGTTGCGATTGCCGCGCGTGAGTTCGAGCACCTCGAGCAGCGGCGTGATCGAGGTCGCGTGCGCGAACTCGTCGTACTCGACGCGACGTCGCCACGGGTGCCGGTCACCCTCGTCTGCCTGCCACGGCTCGCCGTCGCTGATGCGGCCGATCGCGGTGAACTCGCGCAGCGGATCGCCGTCGGGATAGCTGGTCTTCGGCGAGTAGTAGACGAGGCCGTCGCCGGGTTGCAGGCGTTTGATCGACGTCGCCCCGTGGTTGACCTGCGCGATGCCGAGCGAGACCCCGCGCAGCACGTGTTCGCGCTGCACGACGCCGATCCAGTACGTCATGCGGCGATCTTGTCGCAGACTGGGGACATGCGCGTTCAGCTGAAGCTGGTGCTCGATGCCCCGCCCGATGCGGTGTGGGCGGCGCTGCGAACGCCCGCGGTGCTCGCCGAGGTCTCGCATCCGTTCTTCTCGTTCGAGCCGTTGTCGCCCCGCGGTCTTCCGAAGCAGTGGACCGAGGGCCCGCACCCGGTCGCTGCCCGCGGGCTGTGGGGCATCATCCCGATGGGCGAGCAGCTGATCGACATCCGTGTGCGCGAGCGGGGGGCCGTGCGCATTCTCGAAGACGACGGCGGCCCGGTCACGGGCCCGCTCGCCGTGATCACCCGCTGGCGGCACCGCATGGCCGTCTCGACGGCGGATGACGGCCGCACCCTCTATCGCGACCGGCTCGACATCTCGGCCGGCCTGCTCACCCCGCTGGTCTGGATCGGCGTGTGGGCGTTCTGGCAATGGCGGGCGTTCCAGCTGAGCAGATTGGCGCCGACATGGAGGTCTTGAACACGATCGACTGGCGCCGACGCACGTTCGCGCTGTACGCCGAGGTGCGCGCGATCGCCGATCCGGCCGACGCGCACGCGCACTGGTGCAACGAGCGCCAGCAGATGTTCCTCACTCACCCCGCGTCGGCGGCGGCCGTGCAGCTCGAGGTGGCACCGTACGACGCGGCCTGGCGTTTCGAGGTCGCGATTCAGGATGCTGCGCCCGCCTCGTTCGACTACGAGACCGGCACCGATGGCTTGGTGACCTTCGATCGCGTCGGCGTCGTCAGCATCCCGAATGTCGGCGAGCTCGATGTCTGGCGCCACACCGGGTACGGCGGCGGGATCTTCCTCCCGATTCGCGACACCTCGCCAGACACGTACGGCGGAGGCCGCTACCTGCTCGACACGATCAAGGGTGCAGACCTCGGCTTCAGCGAAGACTCACTGGTGCTCGATCTCAACTTCGCATACAACCCGTCGTGTGCGTACGACCCCGCCTGGGCGTGCCCGCTCGCGCCGCCCGGCGATCGGGTGACGGTGCCGATCCCGGTCGGCGAGCGCTACCACGGCGAGCACTGATCGGTCATCTGCTAGCCTGGAACCACTTGCTGGGCAATTGCGCCCGCTTGCGTCGTAGAACGCTCCCTCGCCGCCCTCGTCAGCAGACACTGCTCACACGAAGGCCCGGCTGACATCTTCTCCGGCGAACGTTGATGCCCAACCGGGCGTCCTCGCCATGCAGTGCTCCTACAGAGCTCAACCCGAAAGACTTTTCGCACTCCTATGTCTGACATCACTTTCCGCACGCTCGGCGTGCCCCACCCGCTGCTCGAGGTCCTCGCGGCCGAAGACAAGCACATCCCGTTCCCGATCCAGGCCGACACCCTGCCCGACACCCTGAACGGCAAAGACGTTCTCGGTCGCGGCAAGACCGGCTCGGGCAAGACCCTCGCGTTCTCCATCCCGATGGTCGCCCGCCTCGGCACCCGCCTCTCCGGCGGACCCCGCCGCTCCGGACGCCCGCTCGGCCTGGTGCTCGCACCGACCCGCGAGCTCGCCACCCAGATCAACGCCGTGCTCGAGCCGCTCGCCAAGGCGTACGGCCTGACCACCACGACGATCTTCGGCGGCATCTCGCAGAACCGTCAGGTCGCCGCGCTGAAGGCCGGCGTCGACATCGTCGTGGCCTGCCCCGGCCGCCTCGAAGACCTCATGCAGCAGAAGTTCGTGACCCTGGATGCGGTGGAGATCACCGTGCTCGACGAGGCCGATCACATGGCCGACCTCGGCTTCCTGCCCGGTGTCACCCGCATCATGAAGGCCACGCCCGAAAACGGGCAGCGCCTGCTGTTCAGCGCCACGCTCGACAACGGCGTTGACAAGCTGGTCCGCCAGTTCCTGCACAGCCCGGTCACGCACTCGGTCGACGAGGCCAACTCGCCGGTCGCCGCGATGACCCATCACGTGTTCGGCACCAGCGACGCCGAGACCAAGAAGCAGCTCATCCATGCGCTCGCCTCGGGTACCGGCCGCCGCATCCTGTTCATGCGTACCAAGCACCACGCCAAGAAGCTCGCGCAGCAGCTGACGGCGGCCGGCATCCCGGCCGTCGACCTGCACGGCAACCTCAGCCAGCCGCAGCGCGATCGCAACCTCGCGGCGTTCTCGGCCGGCGACGCCAAGGTGCTCGTCGCGACCGACGTCGCCGCGCGTGGCGTCCACGTCGACGATGTCGAACTGGTCGTGCACGTCGACCCGCCCATGGAGCACAAGGCGTACCTGCACCGCTCCGGCCGCACCGCTCGCGCGGGCAGCGAGGGCGACGTCGTCACCCTCGTGCTGCCGAGCCAGGAGAAAGACCTCGCGCTGCTGATGCGCAAGGCCGGCATCCAGGCCGCGACCCAGCGCGTCGTCCCCGCGTCGGATGCCGTCAAGGCTCTGGTCGGAAACGTCGCCGCCTACGTGACTCCCGCCCCGCGCGCCGCTCAGCCGGTCCGCGGCCAGGGTGGCGGAGGCCGCTCGCAGGGCGCGAACGCCCAGCGCAAGCGCGCCGCCCGCGACGGACAGGGTCAGCCGGCTCGCGCCGCGCAGCCCCGCCGCGACCGTTCGGGCCGACCCGCCCGAAACGGTTCCGGCGCCGCGCCGCGCACAGCAACATCGGGCGGTTCGCGTCCGATGTACAGCTCGAGCAGCTCGGCACCGACCGGCAACCCGCGCCAGGCGAACCGCCGCGCGCAGGGCTAGCTAACCCAGTACACCTACCGAAGCGAGGGCGGCGCGCAGCAATGTGCCCCGCCCTCCTTCCATCTCTGCGTGCACCGCGGGCGACGAGGCCTCGGCCGGCGTCATCCAGGTGAGTTCGAGCGCGTCTGAGCGCGGCTCGAGCGTGCCGGTGACGGGCACCACGTATGCGAGTGCCACGGCGTGCTGCCGCTCGTCGAGGTAGGCGCTGAGTCCCGGGAAGGGAAAGTACTCCGCGACCGAGAACGGCACCGGTGACGGCGGCAACTGCGGGAACGCCATCGCTCCGAGGTCTTTCTCGAGGTGGCGGAACAGCGCGTCGCGCAGGGTCTCGCCGAACATCACGCGACCCGAGACGAGGGTGCGCGTGATCGAACCCTGGGCGTTCGCCCGCAGCAGCACGCCGACCTGGGTGACGACGCCCATCCCGTCGACCCGCACGGGAACCGCCTCGACGTAGAGAATCGGCATGCGCCGACGAATGTCTGACAGCTCGGTGTCGGTGAGCCACGAGGAGTTCGGCTCATCCGGCTGGGGGTCGGGCGTTCCCACGGAGCTCATGCTCCATTGTGCAGTATGGGACCCATGGCCCAAGCGATCACGCTCAGCGGTGTCGGCATCGACACCCTCTCCCTCTCCGAAGTTCCGGATGCCGTGGCCGGCACGGGTGAGGTGCTGATCGCCGTCGAGGCGGCCAGCATCAATCCGGTCGACCGCGGCGCCGCGACGACCGGCTACGGCGACAAGATGCCGGGCGATGCGCCGTGGATCCTCGGCTGGGACCTCGCCGGCACGATCACGGCCGTCGGTTCGGGCGTCGACGCGGGGCTCGTCGGGCGACGCGTTCTCGGATTCTCGCAGTGGTTCAAAGGCGGCCCCGGCCTGCAGCGTTCGCAGGTCGCCCTCCCCCTCGACAACATCGCTGTCGTCGGCGACGCGATCCCGTCGGCGCAGCTCACCACGTTCGGACTCAACGGCCTCACCGCGCTGTAGGTTCTCGATGCGGCCGAACTGGATGCCGGGCAGACGGTCTTGGTCGTCGGCGCGAGCGGCGGCGTGGGCGGCTTCGTCGCCCAGATCGCCGCCAGCCGCGGCATCACGGTTCTCACGGCCGGCCGCGACACCCCTCCGGCCGACTTCGCCGGGATGGAGCTCGATGGGCTCATCAACACGGCGCCGGCCGACCCGACGAGCTACCTGGAGGCCGTGCGCGATGGAGGAGTCGCGACCTCGGTGACGACGCCCGCGGAGGGCGAGCGCGGCATCCGGTCGTCGCGTGTCGGAGTGAAGGTCGATCGCGAGGGTCTGGCCACGGTCGCGCGCCTTGCCGAAGAGGGTGTGATCACGACCACGGTCGCCGCAGCGTTCCCCGCCGGTCAGGCCCAGACCGCCTACGAGGCCGACGGCTCCGCTGGACGGATCGTGCTGACTTTCTGACCACGCTGTCGATTGCGGTCGCCCGCTGCGTCATCGAAGTGACACCCACCCGGGGTGCCGTTCGATGAAGGGAACATCTCATGACCGGAACAGGCCTCTTTCTGCTCACCGTGCTGGGCACGCCGACTGCCGGATCGGGCGCAGCGTCGCGCGACCTGCACAACTCGACGGCGGGGAGCCCCGGCGGCGTCGCCGCGGCCAAATCGCTCGGCGATCTGAGCCACAACGTCTTCCTCCCCGCCACCCCCGACGACGCGCGGCTGCTGTTCGTCGACAACTGGAACGACCCGGCGGGACTCGGCACGTTCTTCGCCGACCCGCAGGTGCTCGAGGGGGCGGCGGCGCTGTGGACCGATCGCGACGCGGTGCTCTGGACGCCGGGCGTCGGCTTCGGGAGCTACCAACTGCCGGTGCCATCGGGCCGCTCGGTCGGGGCGATCGGGCTGATGCGGGCACCCGTCACCAGCCTGGATGCCGCCGCTCCCGCGTTCCGGGCCGATGCGGCCGCGAAGATCACGGCAGAGCGCGCGGCCGGCCTGATCGCGCACCAGGTCTGGGTGCCGGCGCCGATGCCGGGCACCGAGTCGGCCACCGAGGTGCTGGGCGTGGACTACTGGCTCGACGTCGATGCGATGAACGCCTGGTACGAGACGGCGGAGTACCCAGATCTCGCTCCGCTGTTCACCGGCGCCCCTGTCACCAGCACCTGGGTCAGCGCCGGGAGCGACTGGATCGAATGGTAAGCATGGGGACATGAGCCTCGAACTCGATCCCGACGCCATCCTCTGGAGTGCGCCCGCCGCCGAACGCGACGGCCGTCCCCTTCTGGTGGTCATGCACGGCCGCGGCAGCAACGAAGAAGACCTGTTCGGACTCGCGCCCGACCTGCCGGCCGAGTACGTGATCGCGTCGCTGCGCGCTCCGATCGCCGAGGGACCCGGCTGGTCGTGGTGGGAGACCGAGATCTCGGGCAACCCCGACGCCGAGCGCGTCGATTCTGCTGCCGCCGCCGTGACGACCTGGCTGGACTCGCTCTCGTTCACGCCGTCGCGCATCGGCGCGCTCGGGTTCTCGCAGGGGGGCGCGATGGCCACCCACCTGCTGCGCCGCGACGTCGAGCGGATCGCCTTCGCGGTCAACCTCGCCGGGTTCGTGATCAGCGGCGAGCAGGTGGGCGATGCCGCGCTCGCGGTGAGCCGTCCTCCGGTGTTCTGGGGCCGCGGTACGCACGACCCGCTGTTCACGCCCGACATCGTGGAGCGCACGGAGTCGTGGTTGCCGGGCCACACGACGCCCGAGGTGCATGAGTACCCGGGGCTGGGGCATTCGATCTCGCGCGACGAGCTCGACGACGTGGTGGGATTCGTCTCGGCGCGCTGACGGTGGCGCGGGCGAAGATAGACGGATGGACGCCGCGCTCGAGCGCTTCTCCCCCGCGACCCGCGAGTGGTTCGCGGGCGCGTTCGACGCGCCCACTCCGGCGCAGTCCGGCGCCTGGAACGCCATCTCGTCGGGGCATCACGCACTCGTGGTCGCACCGACCGGGTCAGGCAAGACACTGTCGGCGTTCCTCTGGTCGCTCGACCGGCTCGCCGCGACCCCTCGTCCCGAGAATCCGAAGCACCGCACCCGCGTGCTCTACATCTCTCCCCTCAAGGCACTCGGGGTCGATGTCGAACGCAACCTGCGCTCGCCCCTGGTCGGAATCACCCAGACCGGCAAGCGGCTCGGCACCGAAGTGCCGGTCATCACTGTCGGGGTCCGCTCGGGTGACACGACCAGCGCCGACCGCCGGCTGTTGCAGCGGGAGCCCCCCGACATCCTGATCACCACCCCCGAGTCGCTCTATCTCATGCTGACCAGTTCGGCGCGCGAAGGACTGGCCGGGGTCGAGACGGTGATCGTCGACGAGATCCATGCGGTGGCGGCGACGAAGCGCGGTGCGCATCTCGCCGTGTCGCTCGAACGGCTCGACGCCTACCTCGAGAAGCCGGCGCAGCGCATCGGGTTGTCGGCCACGGTGCGGCCGATCGATGAGGTGGCGCGGTTCCTGGGCGGGCAGGTCGCGGTCGAGATCGTGCAGCCGCCCGCGCAGAAGACGTTCGACCTCACGGTGACCGTTCCCGTGGAGGACATGACCGAGCTCGGGGTGCGTTCGACCGATCCGATGACGCCCGGACCCGGCGAACCTGAAGAGACCGGGCTGCAGAGCGCTGGATCGATCTGGCCGCACGTCGACCGGGCGATCGTCGAGACCGTGCTCGCGCATCGCTCGACGATCGTCTTCGCCAACTCGCGCCGGCTCGCCGAGCGGCTGACCGCGGCCATGAACGAGCTCTACGTCGAGATGGTCACCGGCGTCGCGCCCGAGAAGTTCCCGGAGCAGATGGTCGGCGGGTCGGGGGTCACGGCGACGCCGACCGCGCTGCTCGCTGTCGATCCGAAGCTCGACGCGCCGATTCTCGCTCGCGCCCATCACGGCTCGGTGTCGAAAGAGCAGCGCGCGAATATCGAAGACGACCTCAAGTCGGGCAAGCTGCGGTGCGTCGTCGCGACCTCGTCGCTCGAGCTCGGCATCGACATGGGCGCCGTCGACCTGGTGATCCAGGTCGAATCGCCGCCGTCGGTCGCCTCTGGGCTTCAGCGAGTGGGTCGCGCGGGGCACCAGGTCGGCGAGATCTCGAAGGGTGTGCTGTTCCCGAAGCACCGCGCCGATCTGCTGCACACCACGGTGGCGAGCGAGCGGATGCGGACCGGGCTCATCGAGGCGATCGCTGTTCCGCAGAACCCGCTCGACATCCTGGCGCAGCAGACCGTCGCGGCCGTCGCCCTCGACACCCTCGAGGTCGAAGACTGGTGGGAGACGGTGCGGCGGTCGGCGCCGTTCGCGACGCTGCCCCGGTCGGCGTTCGAGGCGACGCTCGACCTGCTCTCGGGTCGCTACCCGAGCGACGAGTTCGCCGAGTTGCGCCCGCGCATCGTGTGGGATCGCGTGGCCGGCACGATCGCCGGACGTCCCGGGGCGCAGAGGCTGGCCGTGACCAGCGGCGGCACCATCCCGGATCGCGGCATGTTCGGCGTCTTCATCGTCGGGGCGTCCGACGGCGCGCGCCGGGTGGGCGAGCTCGACGAAGAGATGGTCTACGAGTCGCGCGTGGGCGACGTGTTCGCACTCGGGGCCACGTCATGGCGCATCGAAGAGATCACCTCCGACCGCGTGCTCGTCTCGCCCGCGTTCGGGCAGCCGGGCCGGGTGCCGTTCTGGAAGGGCGACGGCCTCGGCCGACCCGCAGAACTCGGCAAGGCGATCGGCGCGTTCGCCGGTGAACTGGCCACGGGTAAACCGATCGATGACCGTCTGGTCGAGGCGGGGCTCGACACGTGGGCGGTCGACAACCTGAAGCGTTTCGTCGACGAGCAGAAGAAGGCCACCGGCACCGTGCCCACCGACACGACGCTGGTGGTCGAGCGGTTTCGCGACGAGCTGGGGGACTGGCGGCTCGTGCTGCACTCCCCCTACGGAACACCGGTGCACGCGCCATGGGCTCTCGCGGTCTCGGCGCGCATCCGCGAGCGGCTCGGGGTCGACGGCTCGGCGATGGCGGGCGACGACGGCATCGTTGTTCGGCTGCCCGAGACGGATGCGGAACCTCCGGGCGCAGACCTGTTTCTGTTCGAGCGTGATGAGCTCGAAGAACTCGTGACGGCCGAGGTCGGCGGTTCGGCGTTGTTCGCCTCGCGCTTCCGCGAGTCGGCGGCGCGGGCGCTGCTGCTGCCCCGCTACAACCCCGGACGCCGCTCGCCGCTGTGGCAGCAGCGGCAGCGCAGCGCGCAGTTGCTTGAGGTGGCGCGCAAGTACCCGAGCTTCCCGATCATCCTCGAGACGGTGCGCGAGGTCCTGCAAGACGTGTACGACCTGCCCGCGCTCGCCGAGTTGACCTCTGATATCGCCACCCGCAAGGTGCGACTGGTCGAGGTCGAGACCGACTCGCCCTCGCCGTTCGCCCGCTCACTTCTCTTCGGGTACGTCGCCGCGTTCATGTACGAGGGAGACTCGCCCCTCGCCGAACGCCGTGCCGCCGCGCTCTCGCTCGACCCCACCCTGCTCGCCGAACTGCTCGGCCGTGCCGAGTTGCGCGAACTGCTCGATCCGGCCGTCATCGCCCAGACCGAACTCGAACTGCAGCGCCTCGACCCCGATCGCAAGGCGAAGGGGCCCGAGGGTCTGATCGACCTGCTCCGGATGCTGGGGCCGCTGACGACAGAAGAGCTCGAGGCCCGATGGCTGGGCGACACCCACCCCGCGATCACCGAGATCCTCGACGACTTCACCCGCGCCAACCGGGTGTTGCGCGCGACCATCGCCGGTGAGCAGCGCTGGGCCGTCATCGAAGACGCCTCCCGCCTGCGCGATGCCCTGGGTGTGCCGCTGCCGCACGGCGTGCCGAACGCGTTCCTCGACCCGGTGGCCGATCCGGTCGGCGACCTGGTGAGCCGGTACGTACGCACCCACGGCCCGTTCGCGGTTCAGGATGCCGCGACTCGTCTCGGCCTCGGCGTCGCGATCGTCACCGACGCTCTTCGACGGCTCGCGGGCGAACGGCGCGTGGTCGAGGGCGAGTTCCGCCCCGGTGCGACGGGCTCGGAGTGGGTCGATGCCGAGGTGCTGCGCCGCCTGAGGTCGCGGTCGCTCGCGGCGCTGCGCTCAGAAGTCGAGCCGGTTCCGCAGGTGACGCTCGGCCGCTTCCTGCCGCAGTGGCAGCACGTCGGCGGCACGCTCCGCGGCGTCGATGGCCTGGTGAGCGCTCTCGACCAGCTCGCCGGGGTCGCCCTTCCGGCATCCACGTGGGAGAGCCTGGTGCTGCCCGCTCGCGTGCGCGACTACAGCCCGGCGATGCTCGACGAGCTTATGACCACGGGCGAGGTGCTGTGGTCGGGGCGCGGCGAGTTGACGGGAGGCGACGGTTGGCTGTCACTGCATCTGGCCGAGTCTGCGCCGCTGACACTGGCCGAGCCGACGCTGGTCGATCAGACCGACCTGCACGGCCGGGTGATCGATGCGCTCGCCGGGGGTGGGGCGTTCTTCTTCCGCCAGCTGGCGACGGCACTGTCGGTCACCGGTCCGGTCGACGATAAAGACCTGGCGAACGCGCTGTGGGATTTGACCTGGGCGGGACTGGTCAGCAACGACACGCTCGCTCCGCTTCGGGCGCGGCTCGGGGCGACGACCACGAGGCCGCGCGCCACCCCGCCGAGCCGGGCGCTGCGGGGCCGCGGTCGCGCATCCGTCGCACGGTCGGTCGCTGCGAGCCTCGCCGCGGCGGCGCCGCCCACCGTGGCCGGACGCTGGAGTCTGCTGCCCGCACCCGAGTCGAGCGCGACCCTGCGCGCGACCGCGATGGCCGAGCAGTTGCTCGAGCG
>JBDTQN010000061.1:0-10863 GCA_039932215.1 Pseudolysinimonas sp.
AGGAGACCCGCCGCGACGCGATCGAGACGATCGAGGCGATCCGCCAGATCACGGCCAAGTACCCCGGCATCCACACCACCCTGGGCGTCTCGAATGTGTCGTTCGGGCTGAACCCGGCCGCGCGCGCGGTGCTCAACTCGGTGTTCCTGCACGAGGCCGTCGAGGCAGGGCTCGACTCGGCGATCGTGAACGCGGCCAAGATCGTGCCGCTCGCCTCGGTGCCCGACGACCGTCGCAAGGTCGCCATGGACCTGGTCTGGGACCGCCGCGAATACAACGAGGCGGGCGAACTCACTTACGACCCGCTCTCCGCACTGCTCGACCTTTTCGCCGGAGTCGATTCCGCCGCCCTGAAAGACGAGCGCGCCGCCGAGCTCGCCGCGCTGCCCGTGGGCGAGCGCCTCGAGCGCCGCATCATCGACGGCGAAGCGAAGGGACTGGAGGGCGACCTCGACCTGGCGCGTGAGGGCGGGCTGACCGCGCTCGAGATCGTGAACCAGCACCTGCTCGCCGGAATGCAGATCGTCGGACAGCGCTTCGGCAGCGGCGAGATGCAGCTGCCGTTCGTGCTGCAGTCGGCAGAAGTGATGAAAGCCGCCGTCGCGCTGCTCGAACCGCACATGGAGAAGTCTGAAGCGGCCGGTCGCGGCACCATGGTGATCGGCACGGTGCGTGGCGACGTGCACGACATCGGCAAGAACCTGGTCGACATCATCCTGACCAACAACGGCTACGACGTCATCAACATCGGCATCAAGCAGCCGTTGAGCGAATTCATCCGGGCGGCCGAAGAGCACAATGCCGACGTGATCGGCATGAGCGGCCTGCTGGTCAAGTCGACCGTCGTCATGAAAGAGAACCTGCTCGAACTGAACACCCGGGGACTCGGCAAGAAGTGGCCGATTCTGCTCGGTGGCGCCGCGCTCACCCGCACCTTCGTCGAAGACGACCTCGCATCGCTGTTCGACGGCGAGGTGCGGTACGCCCGTGATGCGTTCGAGGGCCTCGCCCTGATGGAGCCGCTCGTCGCCATCGCCCGCGGCGCCGACGCCGCCGAGGTCGGGCTGCCACCGTTGAAGAAGCGCATCCACGCGCGCAGCACCCTGCAGGTGACCGAGCCCGAGAACATGCCCGCGCGATCCGATGTGACCGCCGACAACCCGGTCCCCGCGCCGCCGTTCTGGGGAACCCGCATCGTCAAGGGCATCGCGCTCGCCGACTACGCGGCCTTCCTCGACGAGCGGGCGACGTTCATGGGCCAGTGGGGGCTCAAGCCCAGCCGTGCCGAAGACGGCGCCTCGTACGAAGAGCTCGTGCAGATCGAGGGCCGCCCGCGCCTTCGCTACTGGCTCGACCGCATCCTCGCCGAGGGGATGCTCGACGCCTCCGTCGCCTACGGATACTTCCCGGTGTACTCAGAGGGCGACGACATGGTCGTGCTGCACCACGGCGACGACGCCGGCGGCGCGCTCGGCACGCCGGGACTGCTGGCACCCGACGGCGGGTCGGGCGGGGCGCTCGGCACCGAGCGGCTGCGGTTCTCGTTCCCGCGGCAGCGACGCGACCACCACCTCTGCCTCGCCGACTATGTGAAGTCGAAGGACTCGGGGCAGATCGACGTGGTGGGCGTGCAGCTCGTCACGGCAGGCTCGGCCGTCGACGCGTTCACCGCGAAGATGTTCGCCGAAGACAAGTATCGCGACTACCTCGAGCTCAACGGCCTCACCATGCAGCTGACCGAGGCTCTCGCCGAGTTCTGGCATTCCCGCGTGCGCGCCGAGCTGGGCTTCGCCGGCGAGGATCCCGCGAACGTCGAGGGCATGTTCAAGCTCGACTACCGCGGGGCGCGGTTCTCGCTCGGGTACCCGGCCTGCCCGAACATGGAGGACCGCCGCAAGGTGGTCGAGCTGCTCAAGCCCGAGCGGATGGGCGTGGAACTGTCGGAGGAGCTGCAGCTGCATCCGGAGCAGTCGACCGACGCATTCGTGTTCCACCACCCAGAGGCCCGATACTTTTCGGTGTGAGGCGCGCGCGGCGGAGGGCGGCCAGCACGGCCGGACCGAGCAACACGATGCCGACAGTCGTGGTGATGGCGCGCACCGTGTCCCAGGTGAGCGTCGACGTCACCAGCGAGAAGACGCCGAACGACGCGAGATTCTGGCCGATCGGCGCACCCGCCTCGTAAGAGATACCGGTGTTCGCGCCGACGGCGAACGGCCAGTACCAGAAGTTCATCAGCAGTCCAAACGCGTACGACGCGACGACGCCGTAGGCCGCCAGTAGTGCGATCTCGAGGCGGCCCGTCGCGCGCGGCAGGAGCGAGGCACCCGCCGCCACCCACCCGCACGCGAACACCTGAAAGGGCGTCCACGGCCCGAACCCGCCCCAGAGCACCGATGACATCGCGATCGTCAGCATGCCCAGCAAGAAGCCGAAGCGCGCGCCGTAGGCCCGTCCGGCCAGAATCAGCAGGATGAAGACGGCCTCGATGCCGCCCACGCCCGTTCCGGCGATGCGGATCGCCGCTCCGACTGCCGACAACACTCCGAGCAGCGCGATGGTCGTGGCCGAGAACATCTCGCGGTCGAGGCTGAGGGCGATCGCGACGACGAGCGCCGGGACGATCGCGAGTGCGACGACCGGCACGGCCGCCTGCGCCTCCGCCGGGACTGCGACTGCGACGAGCGGCCATCCGAACCCGGCCACGGCGACGATGCTCGCGGCGACGAGGGCCCACGAGCTCCAGCGGCGGCGGATCGCGCGCATCACGAGGGCACCCGTGCACCGTCGCGGAGGCGGCCGGATTCCATCGTGAGGGTGCGGGTCGCGAACCGCTGCGCGAAGTCGGCGTCGTGGGTCGCCACCACGACCGCGGCTCCGGATGCCGTGGCCGACACCAGCGCGGTTCCCACCAGGTCGCGGGCCGCGGCATCGAGGCCGCGGGTGGGTTCGTCGACGAGCAGCACGCCGGGGTGCGCAGCGAGCTGGATGGCGAGGACCAGACACAGCCGCTGCCCGGCCGACAGGTCACGCGGGTGGCGGTCGAGCAGAATGGTGGCGTCACCGGCGGATGCGTTGCCGAGGAACCCGGCGAAACGCTCGGCGGTGCCGCGCGTGCGGGCGAACCGATCCGCGCGGCGGCACTCCTGGGCGACGGTGATCGAGAACAGGAGGTCGTCGAACGCTTCGGGCACGAGAGCGATCGCGTGTCGGCGGGTACGCCTGCCGAGCTGGTGAATGTCGCGGTCGCCGACGACGACCGTGCCGGAGGCCGCAGGGCGAGCCATGCCGTGCAACAGGCTCGATTTGCCGGCGCCATTGGGGCCGCGGAGGGCGACCAGCTCCCCTGCACACAGCGTGAGCGAGACGTCGTCGACGGCAGGAATGTCGCCGTGCTCGACGGAGAGATGGTCGACACGCGCGACCACGGGTGCGTTCCTCGGCCCCGACCGCGGCGCGATCGCGCCGACGGCAACCGAAGGCTCCCCCTCGTAGACCGTGCCGTCTCGCAGGTCGAGCCGCACATCGACCGTGGCACCCCACTCCCGAACGGCGTGCTCGGCGACGACGACGCACACCCCGGCCTCATGAGCGAGTTGATCGAGAGAGGTCACCACCCGCCTGCGCGCGGCGTCGTCGAGATCGGCGAGCGGCTCGTCGACGAGCAGCAGCACGGGGCGTGTGACGACGGCGGCCCCGATCGCGACCAGGCAGGCCTCGCCCGCGGAGAGCGCCGTGGTCTCGCGATCGAGCAGATGGCCGATGCCGAGGCGCGCGGCGACCTCGGCGGCTCGCGCGTGAACGATCTCTGCAGCAGCACCGCGCATGGCGACGGCGAAACCGAGCTCTTCGGCGACTGTTGTGGCCACGAAGCCGAGTCGCGGTGACTGCGAGACCACTCCGACGAATCCGGCGGTCTCGCGGGGTGGCGTGTCCACTCGGTCCGCTCCCCCGACCTCGATGTCACCTCGTTGGTCGCCGCCGGAAACGCGCTGAAACAGGCCGCTCAGGGCGTCGAGCAGAGTGGACTTGCCGGATCCGGTGGCACCGGTGATGAGCGTCAGGGTGCCGGGGGCGAAGTCGAGGTCGACCGCCTCGAGCGTCCATCTGTGCGCGAAGCCGAGCGCAGCATCCCGGATCACCGCCGGACGCTCGCACACCGGATCGACCGGCCGCGTCGAGGCGAAGCCGCGCACCTCCATCGACGCGCCCAGCGCGATCGCCTGCTCGATCGTCTGCTCGAGCACCGGCACGAGCAGCGACGCGGCTGACCGTTCGCCTCTCAGTTCGCGCGCGATCCGCACGCGGCGGACCGACTCGACCAGCGCCGGGAACGTCGCCCACGCGACCACGAGGGCCCGCGACACCGTGCGCATCGGGCCGCGGACCGCGCCGCGCGCAAGCAACGCGCGCAGGTCGACGACGACGCTCAGCACCCCGAAGGCCAGGATCAACCCGGCGAACGGCAATGCGCTCACCGCGGCCAGCCAGATGCCCCCCGTGGTGACGTCGCCGAACAGGGCGATGTGCGAGAACGGGCCCTCAAGCCGGATGCGCGGTAGCTCGACGATCAGGATGCCGCTGCCGCCCGCGCCGCCGAACACCACGCGGTACAGCACCCGCAGGAGGACGAATCCCCCGGCGAGCACCGCCGCGAGGCGCAGCGACGAGAGGCGGCGACGCATCAGTTTCTGCCTGCCCCTCAGTCGCTCGGCGGGATCGAATCAGTGCCCTCGGTGTAGACCAGGCCGATCGACTGGCCGGCGTCGACCTGCTGGGTCGCCACACCCTCTTCGGCATACGCCCACTCTGCGTCAGCGTCGGCCTTCAGCCACAGCGCCCAGTAGCCGTTCGCCGGCAGTGTCGCGCACGTCTCGACGTCGGGCGCGGGGAGGTCGTTCACCCGGCAGACCACCTGGTCGCCATAGTCCGCGGTGCCCTCGGTCGAGATTCCGGCGGCGTCCAGCGCGTCGGCCGCGATGCCGGCCGGTGCGCAGTCCTTGATCTGCTCAGCGCCGAGCGACCCGAAGTCGACCTGCACGGCCACCTCGTCGGCGGCGCAGGCGCCATCTGATGCGGCTTCGCTGGCGGCAGGGGCGGGCGGGGCCTCCGGGGCCGTCGTCGAGCAGCCGGTGAGGGCGAGCAGCAGGAGCGCCGCAGCAACCGCAGCGGAGGGGGCGAGCTTCATATGAGGGGGACCTATCTCTCAGTGGGGGTGGAAAGGAGTCCCGCGCCCTCCAGGACGGCGAGCGGGGCGTCGGAGCGGTTGAAGGTATAGAGGTGGATGCCGGGGGCGCCGCCCGCCAGCAGGTCGCGTGCCAGCGCGATGCATGCGTCGACGCCGACCTGGTGGGCCGCTTCCGGAGTCGGCGCCGCCTCGAGCGCTGCGAGTAGCTTCTGCGGGGTGCTCTCTCCCGAGAGCTCGAGCATTCGCGTGAGGCGTGCCACGCTGAGCACCGGCATGATGCCCGGAAGAATGCGCATCGTCACGCCGGCGGCGCGAGCGTCGTCGACGAAGCCGAGGTAGTCGTCGGCCTCGAAGAACAGTTGCGTGATCGCCAAGTTGGCGCCGGCCGCCTCTTTCGCCAGCAGGGTGTCGATGTCTTGCGCGCGGGAGCGCGACCGCGGGTGGCCGTTCGGGAACGCCGCCACCGCGATCGTGACCTCGCGTCCGCGGCCGATCCGCTTCGCGAACGGATTGCCGGGCACCTCGTGGTGCTGGTACGGCTCGCGCTCGGTCTGCACCCGGTGGATCAGTTGCACGAGCTCACCCGCGCTGTGCAGGTCGCCGAGGGCGACGTCGCGCTCGATGTCGTCCTCGCTGACACCCGCCGGCGGATCGCCACGGACGGCGAGGAAGCTGGTGATCCCCGCATCGAGAAAGGTACGGATGAGCGCGGATGCCTCGGCGTACGACGACCCGACGCAGGTGATGTGAGCCATCGACTCGACCGGCGTGTTGTGGATCAGGTGCTGGAGCACACCCAGCGACGCGTCACGCGACGAGCCGTTCGCGCCGTACGTCACCGAGATGAACTCGGGACCCGATGCCGTCAGCGGCCCCAGGTGTTCGAACAGCGCGGCTTCGGCCGCGGCGTTGCGCGGCGGGTACAGCTCGAATGAGAACGTCGGCTGTGCGTCTTGTTCCGGCATTCTGGCTCCCCTCGATCGGCTCACCGTCAGATTCAGGCGATTCCGTTCGGGCGGGTGCCGGGCTCGGCTGTCGCTCCTGCCTGCGGCAAACGCAGACCTCCCCAGGATACCTGAGGGCCGAGGTGTTGCGGTCTGTTACAGATCGGGAGCGGCCGCGACGGCGGCGCGCAGCTGCTCGGCGACACGTTCTGTCGTCAGCAGTCGAAGTCGCGTTCCGCCCTCTTCGTACTCGGTGTCGAGGATGCGTGCGCGCTTGTGCGCGAGCGAGACCAGGTCGCCACGGTCGTAGGGCACCAGCACCTCGAGCTCGACGTCGGGCTGCGGAAGCGCCGCCGCAACGCGCTGCAGCAACTCGTCGATGCCGTCGCCGGTGCGGGCGCTGACGAAAACGCCGTCCGGCTCGAGTCCGCGGAGCAGCAGGCGGCGGTCGTCGTCGACCAGATCGCTCTTGTTGAAAGCCACGATCTCGGGCAGGTCGCGCGCACCCACCTCGCCGATCACATCCCGGACCGTCGCGAGCTGGGCGGCCGGGTCAGGGTGCGAGGCGTCGACAACGTGGACGATCACATCGGAGTTGCCCACCTCTTCGAGCGTCGACCGGAAGGCCTCGACCAGCTGGTGGGGCAGATCGCGCACGAAGCCGACGGTGTCGGCGAGCGTGAACTCGCGGCCGTCGGGCGTGCGGCTGCGGCGAACGGTCGGGTCGAGGGTCGCGAACAGGGCGTTCTCGACCAGCACGCCGGCTTTGGTGAGCCGGTTGAGCAGACTCGACTTGCCGGCGTTGGTGTAGCCGGCGATGGCGACGCTGGGCACCTCGAAACGATCGCGGTTGGCGCGCTTCGCCTCGCGGGCGGGCGCGAACCCCTTGATCTGCTTGCGAAGCCGCGACATGCGGGTGTGGATGCGGCGGCGATCGAGCTCGATCTTCGTCTCACCGGGTCCGCGGCTTCCCATCCCGTTTCCCGACCCGACCTGGCCACCGGCCTGGCGCGACATCGACTCACCCCAGCCGCGCAGGCGCGGCAGCAGGTACTCGAGCTGGGCTAACTCGACCTGTGCCTTGCCTTCGCGGCTCTTGGCGTGCTGGCTGAAGATGTCGAGGATGACGGCGGTGCGATCAATGACCTTCACCTTGACCGCGTCCTCGAGGGCACGGCGCTGGCTGGGCGCGAGCTCGGTGTCGGCGACGACGGTGTCCGCACCCAGAGCGCGCACCACATCCGCGAGCTCTTGCACCTTGCCGCGACCGAGGTACGTGCTGGGGTCGGGGTGGGGTTTGCGCTGCAGCAGGCCGTCGAGCACGACCGCCCCGGCGGTCTCGGCGAGGGCGGCGAGTTCACGCATCGAGTTCTCGGCCTCTTCGAGGGAGTTGCCGGAGTACACGCCGATGAGAACCACGTTCTCGAGCCGCAGCTGCCGGTACTCGACCTCGGTGACGTCTTCGAGCTCGGTGCTCAGCCCGGGCACGCGACGCAGCGACGCGCGTTCTTCGCGGTCGAGCTGGTCGCCGTCGGAATCGCTCGAGTACGACGCGTCGTCGATCGCGGACGCCTGCCCGAAGCGCGCGACAGCCGCGCGTGCGTCTTCGTTCGCGAGCACGCGATCAAGCATCTGGTCGTCGTCGGCGGTCATTATCGCTTCACCCTAGTTCGTCGTATTCGATAAGTTCTCTGCATGGCCGAGCCGGAACACTACTTCTCGGCCACCCCCGGAGGCGAACTCAAGCTGCGCACCATCAGCGTCAACCTGGCCGGACGGCCGCTGACGCTCGCCACCGCGGGCGGGGTGTTCAGTCCCGAGCGCATCGACGCCGGCACCAGCGTCCTGCTGGGCCATACTCCGGCCCCTCCGCCGGGTGGCGACCTGCTCGACCTCGGCTGTGGCTGGGGTCCGATCGCCCTCACCCTCGCCCTCGACTCCCCCCACGCCACGGTGTGGGCGGTGGATGTCAACGAGCGAGCGCTCGACCTGTTGCGTCGCAACGCCGAGGGACTCGGCATCACCAACATCAACGCCGTGCGGCCCGAAGATGTTCCCGACGGCATCGGGTTCACCACGATCTGGTCGAACCCGCCGATCCGGGTCGGCAAGAACGAGCTGCACGACATGATGACGCGCTGGCTGCCGCGCCTCGAGCCCGGCTCCGACGCGTGGCTCGTGGTGCAGCGCAACCTCGGCTCGGACTCGTTGCACCGGTGGCTGCAATCGTCGCTGCCCGACGACTTCGCCGTCGTGCGCGCGGCGACCCACAAGGGGTACCGCGTGTTGCGGGTGCGCCACCGCTCCGGCACGGGGATGACCGAGGCGATCGAGCTGCCGCGCTAGATCTCGACGTCGCCGTCGTACACGAGTTCAGCCGGGCCGCTGAGATGCACATGCCCCGCCTCGACGCGAACCCCGACAACGCCGCCGGGCACCTCGACACGCCACACGTCGGGCGCCCCGGTCCCCGCCCACTCGCGGGTCGCCAGCGCGGCCGCGGCGGCGCCGGTGCCGCACGAGAGCGTCTCGCCGCTCCCGCGCTCGTGCACCCGCATCCGGATCTGGCCGACCCCATCGGCGACCAGCGGTTCCGCCGGCACAACGAATTCGACGTTCGCTCCGTCCGGAGGCACCGGGGTGACGCGCGGCGCCTGCGTCAGGTCGAGAGCGTCGAGTTCGTCTTCGTCGGCGAGAGCCACGACCACGTGCGGGTTGCCCACGCCGACAGCCAGTCCCGGCCTGGCGACGTCGAGGTCGCGCGCCGAAACCATCGCCTCCCCCGCCACCACGAACGGCCCGAGATCGACCTCGTACCCGCCCGCGACCCGCGTGAGCGTGCGCACACCCCCTCGGGTGCCGATCGGGACGGACTCGCCCTCCGCAAGCTTCAGCAGCTCGCTCGTGATGAGGTACTCGCCGAACACCCGGATGCCGTTGCCGCACATCTCGGCCGGGCTGCCGTCGGCGTTGCGGTAGTCCATGAACCACTCGGCGGCCGGATCCTCGGCCAGAGCCGCCTCGCCCTCGGGCAGGTTCTTCGAGCGCACGGCCCGGATGGTGCCGTCGCCGCCGATCCCGAAATGCCGGTCGGCCAGCCGCGCCAGCTGGTCGCCGTCGAGCACCACCTTGCCGTCGGGGTCGGCGAACAGCACGAAGTCGTTGCCGGTCCCGTGCCCCTTGGTGAAGTGCAGAGTCGTCACCCGATCAGCGTATCCACGGCCGAGAGCGCCTGCTGCACGCGGTCGGACGCATCGGCCTCGATCCAGTGCGTGCCCGTGTACCGGCCGAACCACCCGACCTGACGGCGTGAATAGCGCCGTGTGAGCGCCGCGGTCTGCTCTATCGCCTGCTGCTCGGTCAACTCGCCGCCGAGCTGCGCGACCGCCTGCGCGTAACCGATGGCACGCGACGCGGTCACGCCCAGACCGGCGGGCATCAGAGCGGCGACCTCCGCCGAGGAGACCCGCCCGCCACATCGCGCGGACACGGCGGTCGAGCCGTTCGACCAGTTCCGGGCGGGGCAGGGTCAGGCCGAGGGTCACGGTGGGGCGCCAACGGTCCGCCTCCGACGGGAGGCCCGCGCCGAAGGGTGCGCCGGTGAGTTCGATCACTTCGAGGGCGCGCACCAGCCGCCTGCCGTTCGCCGGGCCGATCGCGGCGGCTGCGTCCGGATCCACCTCTCGCAGCCGGTGGAACAGCGAGCCGGGTCCGGTTGCGAGCAGTTCTGCTTCGAGGCGTTCGCGGATCGCGGCGTCGGTTCCGGGAAACCGGAAGTCGTAGACGACGCTCGACACGTACAGGCCGCTGCCGCCGACGAGGATCGGCACCGCATCCCGAGCCAGAATGCCGTCGATCGCGGCCCGTGCCTCTTCTTGGTAGCGGGCGACACTCGCCTCTTCGCTCGGCTCGAGCACATCGAGCAGGTGGTGCGGGATGCGGTGGCGTTCGGCCGCGGTGACCTTGGCCGTTCCGATGTCCATGCCCCGGTACAGCTGCATCGCGTCGGCGTTGACGATCTCGACGGCGTGGCCGCGTGCGATCAGCTCGTGCGCGAGATCGAGCGAGAGTTGCGACTTGCCGGTTCCGGTCGGTCCGACGATCGCGACGAGGTTCAGGCGCCGGCCCGCAGGGTGGGAAGGCCGATGTTGACGGCACCGGTGGCCGCCGCGGAGTCGTGGGCGGGAATGGCGCACGACTCGGCTTCGGCACGATCCCATGCGTCGCCCGCTCGGGTGCGACGTACGGTGAGGAGTCCGGCGGCGGGGGCCGCGATCAGGTAGTGCGGCGCGCTGCGGGTGACGGCGACGCTGACCACGTCGCCGGGTCGCGGAATCGGGCTGCCGGCGGGCACGTCGAAGTGCACGAGGCGGTTGTCTTCGGCGCGGCCGGACACGCGGTCGGTGCGATCATCACGGCGGCCTTCGGCGGCAGAGACGAGCACCTCGACGGACGTGCCGACGAGGGCGGCGTTCTCTTCGGCCGAGACGCGGTCTTGCAGGTCGGCGAGGCGCTCGTAGCGTTCCTGCACGACCGCTTTCGGCAGCTGGTCGGGCAGCGTGGCGGCGGGCGTACCCGGGCGGATCGAGTACTGGAACGTGTACGCCGACGCGAACCGCGACTGCTCGACGACGCGCAGGGTGTCGTCGAAGTCGGCGTCGGTCTCGCCGGGGAATCCGACAATGATGTCGGTCGTGATGGCGGCATGCGGGATGCGGTCGCGGACCTTGT
>JBDTQN010000062.1:0-10860 GCA_039932215.1 Pseudolysinimonas sp.
GCCGGCCTCGGCCAGGCGCTGCACGTTCGCCTCGACCCCGGCCGCGTCGGCGGAGTAGCCGCGCTCGAAATCGACCGACACCGGAAGGTCGACCGCGCCCGTGATCGTGCGCGCGGCATCCAGTGCCTGCTCGACCGTGAGACCCTCGCCGTCGTCGACGCCGCGCGACGCGGACACCGAGGCGCTCGCCGTTGCGAGCGCCCGCACGCCGGGAACGGCGGCGACCGCGCGGGCCGTCGCGGCATCCCACACATTGGTCACGATGAGGGGGTCGCCGGGAACGTGCAGGGATCGGAGGAGTTCGGCGCGCTCGGCCGTGGTGCTGGCGGGGGTGGTCATCACCCCAGCATGGCGGTGACGGGTGTCAGTCGCTCCAGCCGAGGTTGCGAGCCATGCGCTCGAGAGCAACCGCGGTGGCGGCCTGCTCTTCGTCGGTGAGGCCCTCGGTGAGCGTGGCCCGCAACTCGTCGACGACGTCAGCGAGTCGGTCGTGCGCCGCCGAGCCGCGCTCGGTGATCGAGTAGGAGCCGTCGGAGTGCACCCAGCCGCTGTCGACCAGTTCGCCCAACTCTTCGGCGGCCGAGACGCCGTCTGCGTCGGGCGGCATGTCTGAGAGAGCGCCCTCGAGGTCGGCGGCCGACGCCGGACCCGACGCGAGCACTCCCAGCACGCGCCACTGCGTGCGCGTGACGCCGTGTTCTTCCAGTGCCGCCGAGAACCGCTCCTCGACCATGCGGTCGACGAGGGCGAGCCAGAATCCGAGGGGCCTCTCTGCCATGCCTTCGAGGGTAGCCCCGCTCCCGCGGAATCGGGGTTAGTCGAGTGCGCCAGGCAGATCGGCGCCACCAGATGCCGAGGCACGCAGATCGGGCAGCTTCACGAAGACAAGCAGGATCAGCCCGACCAGCAGTACGAGTGCGATGCCGAGTACCCCGAAGATGGTCGAGCCGGAGATCGCGATCGCGAGGGCCCAGAGTCCCGGCGAGATGAACGACGCCACGCGTCCCGTCGTGGCGTACAGCCCGAAGATCTCACCCTGCAGCCCGACCCGAGTCACGCGGGCGAGCAGCGAACGACTGGCCGCCTGCGCCGGTCCGACGAACGAAGCCAAGATGATGCCTCCGATCCAGAACACGATCGAGCCGAGCCCACTCAGCGCGAAGACGAGCACCGCCATCAGCACCAGACCCGTCAGGGCGAACACGATGACCGCTTTCGGACCGAAGCGATCGTCGGCCCGCCCGGCGAAGATCGTCGAGATGCCCGCGACCACATTCGCCACGATGGCGAACAAGATGACCTCGGTGGCGCCGAAACCAAAGGCCGCCGTTGCCAGCACACCGGCGAACGCGAAGATGCCCGCCAGCCCATCCCGGTAGATCGCGCTGGAGAACAGGAACCAGAAGGCAGGACGCGACGTCGTGCGGAGCCGATTGAGGTCCTTGACCAACAACACGTATCCCGCAAAGAAGTTCACCTTGCGGTGCTCGGCGTCGTGGGGCGGCGACTCCGGCACGTTGAGGAAGATCGGGATGCTGAACACGATGGTCCAGACGGCGGCTCCGACGCCGACAAGCCGGAACCCGAGCCCGTTGTCGAGACCGAAGAAGCCGAGAGTGTTGAGCACCACCACGATCGCCAGGGCGACGATGCCACCGATATAGCCGAGCCCCCATCCCAGTCCCGACACCTTGCCGATGGTGCGGCGGTTGGAGACCTGGTGCAGCATCGCGTTGTAGTTGACGCCCGCGATCTCAGACACGACCGCCCCGAGCGCGAGGAACGCGGCGCCGAGCCAGAAGTACGACGGATCCGCTTGCACGAAGAACAGGGCGAACTGCAGCAGAGCGAGCAGCATCGTGAAAAGGAACAGCGCGCCCTTCTTGCGACCTGTCGCGTCGGCGCGCTGCCCGAGCACCGGAGCAAGAAGCAGGATCAGGATGCCCGCGAGGAACGTCACCACCCCGTAGCCGCTCGACAGCTCGGCGAGCGCCCGCACTTTCAGCGGATCGTCATCATCCAGCGATGCGACGCCGGCGGGCAGGAAGTCATCGCCGACCAGGTACAGCGCCGCAAAGACGAAGGTCAGGATGACCGAGTTGAACGGCTGCGTCGCCCAGTCCCAGAACGCCCACGAAACGACCTGCTTCCGCGGCACGACCTTGTCGTCGTCGCTCACGGAGGCGAGTGGCCCGATCGACTGGGTGTTCGCGGTGGGAGGTGGGGTGGGGACTCCGTCGGCCATGGCTGCACACTAGCGCCCGGCTGTGCCCCTCATGCAGGGGCGCCCCCTATTGGGACATGTTCGGGATGACCCTTCTCCGTAGCGTGGCACTCGGATGGCACCCGAGCCGTCCCTGCCGTCTTACCCACGGCCGACCCGAATGCTTGCCCTGGAGTTCCCGTGCCGTCCTACCGCGCCCGCGCGCGCCGATTCGCCCTGTCGCTCACCGCCGTCGTCGCCCTGGTCGCCGGTCTGGTGACGGTGCCCGCGATCACCGGGACGGTTTCGCCGGCGGTCGCCGCGGGAACACCCGACGTGCAGCTCACCCGGACTGTCGCGGCTCAAACGCTGTACGGCAGGGATGTGTCGGTGACCCTGCAGGCCAGCGCGCCCGACGAGACGCCCGACGTCGACGGCTTCAACCTGACCTTCAGCGACCTGCTGCCCGCCGGTGCGACCGTGACCAGCACGAGCTTCCCGATCACCGACCAGATCACCCAGCTCGATGGCAGCACCCTGCTGATCTGGTCGAACGTCGCCGACCTGCTCGACGGTGCGAGCGTCACGCTCACCTACACCTTCAGCTACCCGGTGGTGGGGCAGGCCGGCCAGCGAGACGTCGGAGACACGTTCGCCGGCACCGCGCACGCTTACGTCAACACCGACCCGTACACCGTGCCCGACCCGCTGCCCATCCCGGCCGACGGCAGCGTCTGGCAGGACGTGAGCGGTTCCGGTGTCGCGACCTCGAGCACCCTCCTGGTTCCGTACCTGGTCGATGTGCGTGAACTGCCGAGCCCCGAATCTGAGTTGCTGCGAGGGGTCCACGGCGACAAGACCGTGTACCAGATCACCGTGACCAACAACACGGTCGCCCCGACGACGAACCCCGATGTCACGGCGTACCTCCCGGCGTCCCTCGAGTTCCTCGGGTGCACCGCGGTCGACAACAGTGCGGCGCCCGAGTACCCGGGTGCTCCGTCACTCGCCGCGAGTTTCCCGACCCTGGTCGGCTGCAACCCGCAGTACACGGCCACGACAGTCACCACAGACCCGGACGGCGCGGGCTCCCAGCCGACTGCCGTTTACACCCGGGTCGTCTGGGATCTGCTCCCCGACCTCGCCGCGTCCGACGTCATCACGATGCAGTACGCGGCCGCCATCCCGCTTCACGCCAACGTGGCCTTCGCCGGCAACCCGGTCGCCAACCTCGATAACAACACCGGCGCCGAGGCGAATGACGAGCAGGCCGTGGTCACCTACGTCACCGGTGCCGCGTCCTACCAGGGCAGCAAGCCGGCGCCGGTCGCGTTCGTCGTCGACGACACCGACACGGTGACGGCCGAGGACGTGCGGGTCGTCAAGTCGAACAACAACGACACGATCAACCAGCTTCAGGGCACCACCTGGACCCTCGATTTCGCCACCTCCGAGTATCTGGAGTCCACCGGCCCGATCGTGGTCACCGATGTGATTCCCGACGGCCTCGACTGGGTCGGTTCCTCACTCGCGTTGACCTCCGGCCCGACCGCGAACCCCGATGGCACTCTGACCGTGGTCTGGACGATTCCGACCATGGCCACCCAGTCCACGTACGTGATCACCTACCAGACGACCACGCGCACCGACTACCGCGGATCGGGAGCCCCGGTCTCAGCGAACGACTCGTGGACCAACGTCGTCGACCTGACGACCAGCACCGTGCTGCGGTCGGGTGCGCTCGGCACCACGACGCGGGCGGTCGCCACCGTCATCGATCACTCGCAGGCGGGGCAGGTCGCCGAAGACGTCCAGCGCAACAAGCTGATCGCCGCACCGGTCGGCAACGACTGCACCGCGGTCACCACCTGGTACGACGACTCGGCCGCGCCGTTCCACCCCGGCGACACCGTCTGTTTCCGCCTCGATGTCGACTTCCCTGACGCGCTTGACACGGTGCGTGCGCGCATCTCCGACTACCTCCCCGCAGGGTTCACCCTCATCGGTAACCCGTACTACAACGTCCCGCTGCACGACCTCGGCGACAGCATCGCGCTGTCGTACGTGAAGAACCCGGCCGGCACCGTGCTGAACTGGACGAAAGATGCCGTGGATGTCGGCACCTACTTCTCCGTGATCCTCACGACACAGATCACCGGCACGGCTACTCAGAAGACCGATATCGCGGGCAACCTGCTCAAGGTGCGGTACCAGAACACCGCGACCACCACCTTCCAGCTGCGGGATCTGGCGAACGCCGAGATCACCGCGCCCCTGCTGGCGCTCGACAAGGTGCTGGTCTCGCCCGTGAGCGGAACCGCCGAAGCCGGCGACGCCATCCACTATCGCATCGATGTGACGAACACCGGCAAGCAGGCGGCCACGAACGTCGAGGTCCGGGATGTCCTGCCCAGCGGCTGGACCTGCGCCCAGGTGACTTCGACGAACCCGGCTACCACGTGTACGGCCGGCGTCATCCAGTGGACCGGCCTCACCGTTGCAGCCGCTACCGCGACCCCCGGCCTGCTCTCGCTCGACGTGTTCGGCGTCGCGCCGGCGACCGCGGCGCCCGGCGACCTCTACACGAACCGTGCCGGGGTCCGCAGCTACGAGGGCGCGACCAACACCGGTCCGGCCCAGGTGTACTACCCCACGAACAACATCGACCCGACCGTGACGCCCAATACCGATCGCGCCGACGACAGCGTCGATGTCACCGTCGGAGGCGCGACCATCGCCAAGGTCGCGAGCAGCCTGGTCGACGGCGGCAACAACTCCGCCACGCAGGCGACCATCGGTGAGCTGGTGACCTTCACGGTCACGACGACCATTCCGAGCGGCACCACGATGTACGGCTCGCCCGCGATCACCGATCCGGTCAATGGGCGCTACGCGATCGTGGGCACCCCGACCTACACGGTCGACACCGATGGTGCCGGGCCCGGCGCACCGAGCGCAGCGGTCGCGGCCGGCCTCGCCGGCAGCACCATCTCGATCCCGCTCGGTCCGATCGACGGCGGCTCGGCCACCGAGTACGCCAACCCGGCGGGCTCGGGCAACGACATCGTCGTGCTGACCTACCAGGCGCGGGTGCTGGATGCCGCAGCCAACAAGCGCACGCTGGGCGCCATCCCGAACATCGCCACCGTGACCTGGCAGAGCGCCGCGGGCACGTCACGCTCGGCGACCGGACAGGCTCCGATCACCGTGGTCGAGCCGAACATCGTGATCGCGAAGACGGCGAACCAGACGACGGCGACCCCTGACAGCACCATCCTGTACACGCTGACGGTGACCAACCCGACCGGCGCCAACGTGTCGACGGCGCACGAGATCGATGTGGTCGACACGGTGCCCGCCCAGCTGATCCCGCTCACCACGGGCGGCGTCGCTGCGGCCGACGGCGACACCCTTCTCGGCACCGGCGGTGTCTGGCACTCCGGCACGCGCACCGTCACCTTCTCCCAGATCGCGGCAATGGCGCCGGGCGGCGCGGCGGTGGTCTACACGTTCCAGGCGAAGGTGCAGAACCCGACCCTGACCCCCGGAACCGTCACCAACTCGGTCGTCGTGACCGCCACCTCCCTCGCCGACCCGGCCACGGGCGAGCGCACCTCGACGAGCCCGAACGGCACGGGCAACGGCAACGGCTACATCTTCACCGCGACGCGCGCGCTCAACGCCCCCGCGATCACGATCACGAGCGGCGCCTCGCCGGGCACGCGCACCGCCGGCCAGAAAGTCACCTACACGCTCAACGTGACGATCCCGGCCGGCACCTTCGCGTACGACGTTCTCGTGCGCGACACTCTTGCACCCGGTGTGCGCTGGTTCAACGACCCGGTCACGGTGAGCTGCGCCCCGGCGTGCTCGCCCAACGCCACGGCGACGGTCATCGGCACCCCGACCGCCACCGACACGGTCATCGGCTTCTGGCTCGACGACCTGACGGCGTCGACCGCGAGCCGCACGGTCACCATCGTCTATACGGGCATCGTGACCACGACGGCCGCGACGGGCAACCAGCAGAACTCCGCGCGGGTGTACACCCACACGACCGACGTCGTCGTAGGCACTCCGGCGACCGTTCCGGCGACCACCGGGTACACCACCGGCAACCAGGCGACCGCCACCATCGTCGTGCAGCGTCCGGTGCTCGCCATCGTCAAGAAGGTCAACGGCCTCGACGCAACCCGCGCCAAGCCCGGACAGGTGCTGCACTACACGGTCGCCGTGACCAACTCGGGGACGTCGCCGGCCTACGACCTGACCATCACCGACACCCCCGACTCCGACCTGACGACCTACACGCCCATCAGCATGCCGGGCGCGACCGCCGTCGACACCGACCCGAGCGACGGCACGCTGAGCTGGACCATCGCTGGCCCGATCGCCGTCGGTGCGACCGTCACGCTCGCCTACGACCTCACCGTGCCCGCCGACTTCGACGAGACCGACGAGGTGCTGGCCGGGTACGAGCTCACGAACATCGCCGACGTTCCGAGTTACTACGGCGTCCCGTCCGCGCAGCGCACCCTCGCGGCGACCTACTACGTGAACTACAACGACGTCCCGGCCGACCAGGCGGATGTCGAGCTCGACCTCGCCTCGATCGGCGACCGCGTCTGGTTCGACGTCGACGGCGACGGCGTGCAGGACGCCGGCGAGCCCGGCTTCGCGGGGGTCGATGTGAGCGTGCGGTTCGCCGGGGCCGACAACGTGTTCGGGAACGGTGACGACGAGGTCGTCTCCACGACGACCGCCGCAGACGGCTACTGGCTGGTGCAGAACCTGCCCGGCGGCCAGTATCGCGTGTCCGTCGACTCCGCTGACCTGCCCGCCGGCTTCGCGCCGAGCTACGACCTCGACGGCATCGCATCGGCCCACAACTGGACGGGTGCGCTCGCGCAGAACGGGGCCCCGCGCACCGTCGACTTCGGGTACACCGGATCCGGTTCGATCGGTGACCGTGTCTGGTTCGACCAGGACGGCGACGGGGTTCAGGATGCCGCGGAGCCCGGAATCGCCGGACGCACGGTGACCGTTGTCTGGCAGGGCCTCGACGGAGCCCTCGGCACCGCTGACGACGTCACCTACCCGACGACCACCTCGTCGACGGGCGCCTACTCGGTGCCCCGCCTCCCGGCCGGCTCGTACAGCGTCACCGTGAGCGGCGTTCCCGCCGGCTACGGCTCGACCAAAGACCCTGATGCGGTCGCCGACGGCACCGCACTGACGACGCTGACCGCCGGCCAGAACCGCACCGACCAGGACTTCGGGTACGCCGGCACCGGCTCCATCGGCGACCTCGTCTGGATCGATCGCGATGAAGACGGCGTCTACGACCTCGCCGGCGCCACGCCCGAGCAGGGTGTCGCCGGCGCGACGATCCAGCTCGACTGGCACGGCGTGACGGGAACGGCGACCGACCCGGTCGTCGCCACCTTCTCGACCACCACCGACGCATCGGGACTGTACGCGTTCACGCGGCTCGTGCCCGGCACCTACACGGTGCGCGTCACCGGTGGGCTGCCCGCCTCGACGACGAACACCTTCGACCGCGACGGAAACCAGAACTCGCAGACACCCGTGACCATCGCTATCGGCGAGGCCGTCACCGACGCCGACTTCGGGTACTCCAGTGACTCGTCCCTCGGCCAGCGCGTCTGGTGGGACCGCAACGGCGACGGCGTGCAAGACGTGGGCGAGCCGGGCTTCCCGGGCGTCGACGTGTCCGTGCTCTGGTACGGCCCGAACGGAGTCGCCGGCGACGCAGACGACCGCGTCTTCGCGACCGCGACTGCCGGCGACGGCTACTGGTCGATCCCCGAACTGCCGCAGGGCACCTACCGCGTCACCATCGACACGGCCGACCTGCCCGCGGGCATGGGCCAGACCTTCGACGCCGATGGCGTCGGCACGGCCAACAGCTCGGTGACGGTGCTCGGCGTCGGCGCGGTGCTGACACAGAACTTCGGCTACCGCGGCGCGCTTGCCCTCGGCGATCTGGTCTTCCTCGACCGCGACGCGGATGGCGTGCAGGATGCTGGCGAGGCCGGCCTCGCCGGCGTGCTCGTCGAGCTGTCGTGGCCGGCGCAGGGCATCACGGTGTACACCACGACCGCCGCCGACGGGACGTACCAGTTCCCCGGTCTGGTCGCGGGATCGTACGTCGCCCGGGTGATCACGGCGACCCTTCCGTCGGCCTCTCTCTCCGCGGTCAGCGACCTCGAGGGTTCGTCCAGCGACGCGACGGCGAACGTCACGATGGCGCTGACCAGCCGCGGCGACGCCGACTTCGGCTTCCGCGGCGACTCCTCTCTCGGCGACCTCGTGTGGCACGACCGAGATGCCGACGGCACTGTCGGTGCCGACGAGTCGGGCATCTCGGGGGTCACGGTGAGCGCCACCTGGGCCGGACGCGATGCCATCCTCGGCACCGCCGACGACGTGGTGCTCACCACCGTTACGGGTGCTGACGGCTCCTACCTGTTCGACCACCTGCCGATCGGTGACTGGAGCGTCGTGATCGACGCCTCCACGCTGCCCGCCGGCTTCACGGCGGCCACCTTCGAGGAGGACGCGACTCTCGACGGCACCGACCTGGTCGCCCTTCCCGCAGCCACCGACCACGTGACGGCCGACTTCGGCTTCCGCGGCACCGGCTCGATCGGCGATCGCGTCTGGCTCGACCTCGATGGCGACGGTGCACAGGATGCCGGCGAGCCCGGTGTGCGCGGGCAGCGCGTCGACCTGGTGTGGGCCGGCCGCGACGGCGTGCTCGGCACGGCGGACGACGAGAGCTGGACCACGACCACTCGCGCCGACGGCGTGTGGTTGGTCGAGGAACTGCCCGACGGTGTCTTCCAGGTGACCATCAACGGCGGCATCGCGACCGCGGCCTCACAGACCGGCGACCCCGACGGCACGCTCGACGACGCGACCCTCGTAACGCTCAGCCCGGCTGACCGCGTCGAGGATGCGGCGGACTTCGGTTACCTCGGCGACAACGTGCTCGGCGACACCGTGTGGTGGGACGAGGATGCCGACGGCGTCGTCGATGCTGCCGAGTTGCCGCTTGCCGGCGTCACGGTCGAAGACCGCTGGTTCGGCCTCGACGGGCTCGCCAGCACGGCGGATGACATCGTCCTCACGACGGTCACCGACGCGCTCGGCCAGTACAGCTTCGTCGGCGCGCCCGCTGGTGAGCACCGCGTGACCGTGCTGTCCGGCATTCCGGCCGGACTCACACCGGTCTCGGATCGTGACGGCACCGGCGCGGCCGCCGACGGCGTCAGCCAGGTGGTGTTCGCCGCCGGCCTCCCCGGAGTCTCGGACCTCACGCACGACTTCGGTTACGCCGGGTCCGGTTCGCTCGGCGACCTGGTGTGGCTCGACCTCGACTCCGATGGCACGCAGGACCCGGGCGAGCCCGGCATCCCGAACGCCACCGTGACGCTCACCTGGGCGGGTGTCAATGGCACGTTCGGCGATGCCGACGACCGCGTGTGGACCGACCTCACGGACGCTACCGGCGCGTACCGCTTTGACGGACTGCCCGCGGGGGCATTCCGCATCGATCTCACCGGCCTGCCGCTGGACCGCGTCCCCACTGCCGATCCCGACGGCGGCGCGCCCGACACGGCGACGGTCGCACTCGCGGCCGGCGAGGTGCAGCTCACCGACGACTTCGGCTACATCGGCGATCCGACCATCGGCGACACGGTCTTCATCGACCTCGACGGCGACGGCGCCCAGGGCGCGCTGGAGCCCGGACTGTCGGGGGTCGTGCTGACGATCCGCCACAGTGGCGCTGACAAGGTGCTGAACACCGCGGACGACATCGTGTTCACGGTGACGACCAACGCGACCGGCAATTACCTCGTGCCCGGACTGCCCGACGGGCCAGTCCAGGTCACGTACGACCCGACGCTGCTGCCCGCGGGCTACGTGCCCTCGAGCGACCTCGACGGCGGTTCGCCCTTCGACACGGTGCAGACGCTGACCCTGGTCGGCAACAATCTCGACATCGACTTCGCGATCGTCGGCGACGCCCAGCTGCACGGACTCGTCTTCGACGACCGCAACGGCAACGGTGTGCGTGACGCGGGCGAGGCCGGTGTCCCCGGCGTCGACCTCACCGTCGTGTGGGCCGGACCCGCCGGTAGCGTGCTGCTGCTCGTGACCACCGATGCCCTCGGTGCATGGGACCTGCTGAACATCCCGCCGGGAACCTACGTGACCACGATCGACGCCTCGACGGTGCCGGTGGGCTACCGGGTCGACACGGCATCGGTCGTGACGACTGTGCTGCCGGTGGGCGGCAATGCGACCGTCGTGATGGGCATCACGAACGCGGCACTCGCGCTCACCGGTTCCGACCCGCGGACGAACATCGCGATCGGCCTGCTGGCGCTGCTCGCCGGGCTCGGGGCGCTCACGATCGCCCGCCGCCAGCGCACGCTCCTTTCCCGCGCCTCGGCTTGAGCCGATCTGGCTCAGGTTTAAGCCCGGAAGGCTTGACAAGTTATCCACAGGTCGTAAACTTGACACGGCCCGACTCAAGTCGGGTCGACCCACGATCTGTAGGAGCGCCAACACCATGGCACGAGCCGTAGGAATCGACCTCGGAACCACCAACTCGGTGGTCGCTGTCC
>JBDTQN010000063.1:0-10825 GCA_039932215.1 Pseudolysinimonas sp.
CATCCGGTTCGGCGCCCGACGCGACCGTCTCGGTGAACGGGTACAGGTTCGACACGACCAGTTCGAACGGCTCGATGCCGAGTTCGGCGAGCTGCACCTCGTGGTGGGCGAGCCGCAGATCGGCGAGCAGTCCCGCGTGCACGGCCGGGTGCAGGGTCTTCACGCGGCCGTCGAGCGACTCGGGGAATCCGGTCAGCTGCGACACCTCGGTGACCGGGTGCCCCGCCTCGCCGATCAGCTTCGCCGTCGATCCGGTCGAGACGATCTCGACGCCCTGCTGAGCCAGCACGGCCGCGAGCTCGAGCAGGCCGGTCTTGTCGTACACCGAGATCAGCGCCCGGCGCACCGGGATGAGGTCGCGGTCGCGGTAGTCGGACGGATGCTGGGGGCTGCTCACGCGAGCTCCTTGAGGTCGATGCGATGGTCGGCGATGTCACGGACGGTCTGGATGAGCAGCTCACGTTCGACGACCTTGATGCGCTCGTGCAGGTGCGCCTCGGTGTCGCCCGCGAGAACGGGGATGCGCTGCTGCGCCACAATCGGGCCCGAGTCGACGCCGTCGTCGACCACGATCACGCTGGCCCCGGTCTCGGTGACCCCGGCCGCCATCGCATCGCGTACGGCGTGGGCGCCCGGAAACTCAGGCAGGTAGGCCGGGTGGGTGTTCAACAGCATCGGCGCGAATGCCGACACCACGCGCGGAGGCAGCAGGCGCATGAACCCGGACAGCACCACGAGGCCACCGTCCCACTGCCTGATCTGTTCGATCAGCTCGTCGCCCCAGTCTTCGCGGGTCGCGAATGCGCCGTAGGGGACCACGAAACTCGGGATGCCGAACTCCTCTGCGTAGGCGAGGCCGTCGGCGTCGCGGTCGGCGCCGATCGCGACCACGCGTGCGGGGAAGGTGGCGTCTTCGCACGCGTCGAGCAGCGCGCGGAGGTTGGAGCCGCCACCCGAGATGAGGACGACGAGGCGCAGCACCCCGTCAGCCTACCGGCGGCGACGCAAGGCGCCGCCGGACGCGATGCCGAGCGCGATGGCAGGCGCCAGCTCGACGAGCGCGGCCAGGGCGACGGCGACCGGTGACGGGCCGACGT
The DNA here is from genome assembly GCA_039932215.1 of Pseudolysinimonas sp. GTDB lineage: Bacteria > Actinomycetota > Actinomycetes > Actinomycetales > Microbacteriaceae > JBDSKH01. The sequence continues at coordinate 1,098 of JBDTQN010000063.1, forward strand.
CGACCAGCCTGCCCGGTCCGGCGCTGCCGGCGGCCGACCAGGCGAGCAGGCCCAGCAGCACGGCACCCACGAGCCCGCCGGCGAATCCCGTGACGACCACCGTCTGCCACCGCACCTCGTCGAGAGCGCGCACCAGTGCCGGCCGCACCGCGACCCCGGCCAGGAACCCAGCCACCACCGGAACCAGCAGCCCGGCGAAACCCAGCGCTACATCGGCCGTCGGAATCGCGCCGAACAACGGAAGCGCCGGCAGCGGACCCAGTGCGGTGCCGAGCGGCGACACCTGCGAGCCCGTTCCGATCGCGAAACCCGGGCCGGTGAACCAGGCGGCCGCCCACACCACCAGGTCGGGCAGCATCGAAAGCTGCAGCGCGGTGACCGCGATGCCACCGACGACACCGGTATGCAGCGCCTCATAAAGCCGGATGATCTCGGCGTACCCGACCACGAGCCGTGCGGCGACGGCGACGGCGCTGACGGCGAGCACGACGCTGACCGCGATCGCCCCTGCGCGCACGGCAGCTGCGACGGTCGCCCGGGCGTCGATCGGCATCGCGTCGATGCGACGGCGCACCCGGCCGCGCACGGAGTCGCCGTCCAGGCGGTCGGCCCGCAGCATCCCGAGCCCCAGGCCGACAGCGAAGACCAGGGCGGGCAGGATCGCCGCCTGCCAGATCGACGGTCGCGCCATCGGGTGCAGCACGGTCAGCGTCACGCCGACCGAGAGCAGCGCGAAGACGCCGATCGCGCTCACGGCGCCGAGCAGCCGGTGACCGGCTTCGGCGACGCGTCCACCCGCTCGCACGCCCAGCAGCAGGGTGAGCAGCGCAAAGCCGAGCAGCGCGATCGTCACCACGACCGGAACCTCAGCACCCGCACCGAGCGTGGCCGCCGTCGCGGCGTCGAGGGTGAACGTGACGTCGACGCCGTGCCCCAGCAGCCAGACGTCGACGGCTCCCCGCCAGAAGATCAGCCAGTCGGGGCCGAAGCCGAACTGCGCCGCCCACACGATGGTGAGCGGTACCAGTGGAATCGCGATGCCGATCGCGACAGCGAGCACCGATTCGAACGCCGCGAACAGGATGGTGAGCCGCCGGGTCACGGGAACGGCGCCTCCTGGGGCGACTCCGCGGGAGCAGACGCCTTGCGGGCGAGGGCCGGCCGCTCGATCAGCACGCAACTGAGGAACGCCAACGGCACGGTGAAGGCCAGCACGATCAGCAGGTCGAGCGGGATCGGCAGCAACGGCCCGGCGACGAGCGTCACGAACTGCTGAACCGGCCACGCATAGATGTAGAGCCCGTACGAGATGTCGTACTTCGACCCGACCCGCTGCAGGGGCAGCACCACCCCCAGCCAGATGAGCAGGAACGCGAGTGGCAGGGTGCCCAGGCTCGGTCCGAGGTTCAGCACGATCGTGATCGCGAGCAGCACCGCGGCGACGATCACCCAGACGGGCGAGAGACGCACCCGATCGCCGAACAGCAGCAGCAGCGCGCCGCCGATGAAAGCGAGAATCATCGGGATCGCGCGGCCGATCAGCTCGTTCGGGTGCACCACCCCGAGCGCGATTGCGGTCGATGCGACGGTCAGCGCCGCGAACAGACCGATCAGCACGGCCGGCAGCGCCTTACGCGGCAGCACACTGACCAGGATGCCGATGGCCAGGTAGCAGAGACCCTCCCAGAACAGCGTCCAGAGCGGGCCGTCCCAGTCGGTCGGGTAGACCGCATTGACGAGGGTGTGCTCGATGCCGGGCTGCCACACGATCGGCGCGTACAGCGGAAGGTTGCGCAGCACGTACGTCACCGAGCTGAGCGGATTCCAGCTCGACCCGGGGTCGACGAGCAGAGACAGCGGTGCGAAGACGAAGGCGACGACGATCAGGGCGACGACGAAGGCCGGCAGGATGCGCAGCGCGCGGGCACGGTAGTAGTCGCGGGCGCGGCGGGCGCGCAGCCGGCTGCGGGTGATCAAGAAGCCGGAGATCGCGAAGAACCCGAAGACCGCCCACGAGCCCAGGTTCGCGCCGCCGAACGCGGGCTCCGGCTCGAGCCCGGTGAGCGGCCACGCGTGCGACACGATCACCAGCGTCGCCAGCGCGAGTCGGAGTGCGTTCAACGAGTTCTCGCGCGGGCGGAAGCGTTGCGTGAGCGTCTCCGACATGATGCTCGAATCCTAACCACCCGCCTTCGGAGACAATGGCGACGTGCCCTCTGTCTACGAACGCGTCCTCGGCAGCCGCATCGACGGCCTCGACCAGGGCCTGCGCCGGTACTTCGGCGAACTGCCGCCCGGCTCCGTCGGACGCGGCACCGGGGTCTACGAGGTGGCGGGCTCGCGGCACCGCTGGGCATGGCCCGTTCTCGCGTGGCTCGCACGACGGCAGGTGCTGTTCCCCGAGTACGGCCGCGGCATCCCGTTCACCGTCGAGAACCGCGGCGACCGCTCCGCGCGTCGCACTTTCGCGTTCCCGGGGATCACGCGCGTGATGGTTGACGAGATGTCAGTCGTCGACGGCGCGCTGCGCGATCGACTCGGCCGGCGCGGCGGTCTCGAGGTCGAGCTCGCGCTCGAGGTCGAACACGGCAGCCTGCACATGCGCTCACGACGACAGTGGCTGAATCTCGGCGCGCTGAGAATCCGGATGCCGGGGCTGGTGCGCGTGACGCTCACCGAGTCCGCGGTGGGCGAGGGTCGCCAGCGCGTCGACGTGCGGATGACCGCGCCCGTTCTGGGCGAGGTCTTCCGCTACCTCGGCGAGTTCACCTACGCGGTGAGTGAGCCTGGCGAAATCAGCAGTTCGGATCGCTCGTCGGAACCACGTCCTTGACGAAGTAGTCGTCGACCAGGTCGTCGATGCACGCGACCCCGTTGCCGTAGACCGTGTGACCCTCACCGTTGTAGGTGATCATCACGCCGCTCGACAACTCGTCGGCCAGCGCGACCGACTGGGCATACGGCGTCGCCGGGTCGTTCGTCGTGCCGATCACCAGGATCGGCGGGGCCCCCTCGGCGTCAAACGTCTCGGGGAAGTCGGGGCGCGGGTACGGCCACTGCGAGCACGCCTCTTCGAGCAGGACGTAGTCGTCGAGGGCGAGGATGCCGCCGACGATCGGGCCCTTCTGGTCCATGATGCTCAGGCCCTCGAGCAGGTCGACATCGTCGGTGCCGATGGTGCCCTCGGCACAGGTCACCGCGAAGTAGACATCGAGCGAACGGTCGGCATATGCGCCGCCGGAACGCCCGTTGTACGAGTCCGCGAGCGAGAACATGAACTCGGGATCACCGTTCTGCAGATCCGAGAACGCCTGAGTGAGGTAGAACCAGTTGCTCTGGTTGTACAGGGTGAGGGCGATGCCGGTGCCCACCGTCGCCGAGTCGAGCACGCGACCGTCGCTACTGGTCAGGTTCTGACCGTCGACGCTGAGCGCGAGTCCGTGGGCCTCGGCGAGGGCGTTCTGCAGCGGACCGTCGAACGGGCAGTCGCCCGAGCTCAGGCAGTCCTGCATATACGCGGTGAACGCGCTATCGAATCCGGCCATCTGGGTCGCGAGTTCGTCGAAGCTGCCGAACGGCGGCTCGACCGCGCCATCGAGCACCATGCGCCCGACCTTGTCGGGGAAGAGCTCGGCGTAGACGGTGCCGATGTAGGTGCCGAACGAGTAGCCCAGGTAGTTGATCTTGTCGTCGCCCAGCACGGCACGGATCATGTCCATGTCGTGCGCGACACTGACCGTGTCGATGTGGGCCAGCAGGTCGCCCGTGTTCTCGGCGCAGGCATCCACCCACTTCTTCTGCCGTGCGGCGAGCTCGGTCTGCCAGCCCTCCGAGCCGTACGGGTCGTCGTACGTGCCGTAGATCATCTCGTCACGGTCGGCGTCGTCGGTGAAGCAGATGATCGGGGTCGAGCGGCCGACGCCGCGGGGGTCGAACCCGACGATGTCGTAGTTCGCGTAGACGCCGGCCGATCCGGTGAACCCCTGGGCGAAGTCGTAACCCGACCCGCCGGGACCACCGGGGTTGATGAGCAGCGAGCCCATCGACGTGCCCCGCGCCTTGTGCCGGTCGATCGCGAGCGTGATCTGATCGCCGTCCGGTTCGGTCCAGTCGACGGGCGCCTTCAGTTCGGCACACTCCATGCCGCCGCCACAGTTCTTCCACGTCACGTCTTGCTTGTAGAACTGTTCGAGGCCCGACGCGACGTCTTCATCGGTGTGGGTCGTCACGGTCGTCTCACCGCCGCCGGTCAGCGCCGTGATCAGGGTGCAGCCGGTGAGGACCATGGTGGATGCGGCGACGAGCGCCACCACCGAAGCCAGACGTCGGGTTCGCATGATGCTCATCTCTCAGCAGTTCGGGTCGGCGTCGGGAACGGTCCCGTCGATGAAGTACGCGTCGACGGTGTCGTCGATGCAGGTGACGCCCTGGGCGTAGATCGTGTGCCCCTCGCCCTCGTAGCTGATCAGCACGCCGCTGCTCAGCTGCTTCGACAGCGACACCGCGTTCGCGTACGGCGTCGCGGGGTCGTTGCTGGTGCCGATCACCAGGATCGGCGCGGCCCCCTCGGCGTCGTAACTGGTGGGCAGCTCCGCCACCGGGTGGGGCCAGTTCGAGCACAGCGCCTCGAGAACGAACGTGTCGTCGTAGCCGAAGTAGTCGCCGATGGTCGGCGCCTTCGCCTTCAGGGCGTCGATGTCGGCGAGCATGTCGGAGTCATCGGTGCCGAGGTCGCCCTCGGCGCAGGTGACGGCGGCATAGACATCGGCCCCGTTGTCGTCGTAGGTGCCGCTGCCGCTGCGACCGTTGTAGTCGTCGGCCGCCCGGAACGCCGTGTCTGCCTGCTCGTCATACAGGTCGTTGAACATGGCCGTCATGTCGGGCCACAGGCTGTCGGAGTACAGGTTCTCGGCGATCGCGGTGCCGAGGGTGGCCGAATCGAGCACGCGTCCGTCACTCGACTGCAGCTTCTGCGCGTCGATGCCGTCGAGCACCTCGCGCACCTGGGCCAACCCGTCGTCGGCGCCGCCGGTGAACGGGCACGAGCCGTCGTTCGACTGGCAGTCATCCATGTAGGCGCGCAGCGCGCTCTCGAATCCGCCCATCTGGGTGGCGAGTGCGTCGAGGTCGCTGACGGTCGGGTCGACGGCGCCGTCGAGCACCATCTTGCCGACCTTCTCGGGGAACAGTTCGGCGTACATCGTGCCCAGATACGTGCCGTACGAGTAGCCCAGGTAGTTGATCTGGTCGTCGCCCAGCACGGCCCGCATGACATCCATGTCGCGGGCGACGCTGGCGGCGTCGATGTGGGCGAGCAGCGGGCCGGTGTTCTCTTCGCAGGCCGCTGCGTAGTCCTTCTCGCGCTGGGTGAGCTCGTCGATCCAGCCCTGCGTGCCGTACGCGTCGTCGTAGGTGCCGTAGAGGTACTGGTCGCGGTCGCCCGGATCGGTGTAGCAGGTGACGGCGTTGGAGTGGTTCACTCCGCGCGGGTCGAATCCGATCAGATCGAAGCTCGACAGCACGGCAGGGGTCACCAGGTACTGCGCGTAGTCGCGCACGTAGTCGTAGCCGGAACCACCGGGCCCGCCGGGGTTCATGAGCAGCGAGCCGAGCGAGGTGCCGGAAGCCTTGTGGCGCATGATCGCGATCTCGACGGTGTCGCCGTCGGGCTCGGCCCAGTCGAGCGGCACCTCGACGGTGGTCGAGTCGAGCAGGTCGCCCTCGTCGGTCCAGGTGAGTTCTTGCGAGTAGAACTTCTCGAGGCCCTGCGGGCTGTCGGTCGGGCCCCCTCCGCCGGGTTTCGGCAGCAGGCTGCATCCGGTGAGCGCGAGCGCGGCCGCGGCGAGTGCCGCGACGAGGACGATGGAACGACGACGATTCAGCACGCCTGCCAGCCTATGCCGACAGTGTTTCGGTGGGGTATCGATTCACTCCCCGAACGCGTCCGCCACGAGGGTCGCGATCGCGTCGAGCGCATCCGCGGCCTGGGGCCCGGAGGCACTGACCACGATCTCGTCTCCGGTACGCACACCGAGCGCCATCAGCCCGATCGGGCTGCGGCCATCAACCGGCTTCTTGTCGCCGGTGGTCACCGTGACCTTCGCGTCGAACCCGCCGAGAGCGGTGACGATCATCGATGCCGGGCGCGCGTGCAGACCCTCGGCGTTGGTGATCGTGAAGCGTCGCTCGGCAGCGGCAGCTGCTCCGGATGCCGGGGCCGCGACCGGTGCGTCCGGTGCGCTCCCGAGCTGGGCCTCTTTGGCGGCGAGAGCACCGCGGGCCTCGCGGTCCGCCTCGTCGAGGCTCGCCCCTCCCGCGGCCCGCACGACCGCGGCGAGCAGTCCCTCGACGACCGGGGCGCTGGAGAGCCGCACCTCGCCGCCGACATCTCCGGCGAACTCGAGGGCGAGTTCGGCGCTGAGCACGGCGGAACCGAGATCCATCAGCACCAGCACGCCGTCAGGAGACGCCACCTCGGCGATCGCCGCGGCCACCCGCGTCGCGTCGGTACCGGTGAGCCCGTCGCCCGTGCCTGCGGCCACGGCCACCCGCGGCTCGTCGCCGGGGACCATCTCGCGCGCCAGCTCGAGCGCCGCCGCGGCGAGCTTCGGGCTGTGCGACACCAGGACGATGCCGATCACGACGTCACCCCAGAGTTTCGGCGAGCGCCTGGAACAGCAGCGCCGTGGACGTGGCACCGGGGTCGAGATGACCCGCGCTGCGCTCTCCGAGGTAGCTCGCGCGACCCTTGCGGGCGACGAGCGGCTCAGTCGCGTCGCGCCCGGTCTCGGCTGCCGCGAACGCCGCGGCAGTAGCATCCGGAATCGACCCGCCGGCGGCGATCGCGGCGTCGTACGCGTCGAGCGCCGGAGCCATGGCGTCGAACATGGTCTTGTCGCCTGCCTCGGCCTTTCCGCGGGTGACGACGCCTTCGAGTCCCGCGCGCAGGGCGACGCCGAGGGCACCGGCGTCGAGCGCCGCCACCGGGCCGGCGGTCATGCCCATGCGCAAGAAGAACGTGCCGTACAGCGGGCCACTGGCGCCGCCGACGCTGGTCACGAGGGTCATGCCGACCGACTTGAACAGATCGTCGGCCGCGGCCGGAGTGGCACCGTCCCCCAGCTTCTCCATGACGGCGGTCATGCCGCGCGCCATGTTGGCGCCGTGGTCAGCGTCGCCGATAGCGGAGTCGAGTTCGGTCAGATAGGCGCGGTTCTCGGTCACCAGTTCGGTGAACCGCGAGAGCCACGCGACCAGCTGCTCGAGGGGGACGGTGCCGGTGCTCATCGGTTCAGATCCCCCATCGCAGTCCGGACGTCTGCACGGGCGCGTCCCAGAGCTTCAGCAGCTCGTCGTCGGCCTTCAGCACGGTCACCGAACACCCTGCCATGTCGAGCGAGGTGATGTAGTTGCCGACCAGGTTGCGCGCGATCTTCACGCCGCCCTTCTCGAGCAGCTTCGCGACCTCGCCGTACATCAGGTACAGCTCGATCAGCGGCGAACCACCGAGGCCGTTCAGCATGACGATCGCCGGACCCTTGGCATCGAAGTCGGCCAGGATCGGCTCGACCAGCTGCTGTGCGATCTCGGACGCGGGAGCGAGCGGAACGCGGTGGCGCCCTGGCTCGCCGTGGATGCCGATCCCGATCTCCATCTCGTCGTCGCCGATCTCGAAGGTCGGCTTGCCCGCGGCAGGCACCGTGCAGCTCGTGAGCGCCATGCCCATCGAGCGGCCCGCCTCGTTGACCTTCTTCGCCAGCGCCGTGACGGCCGCGAGGTCGCGACCTTCTTCGGCCGCCGCACCGACGATCTTCTCCAGCAGCACGGTCACGCCGACGCCGCGCCGACCCGCGGTCCAGGTGGAATCCTGCACGGCGACATCGTCGTTGGTGACGACGGTCTCGACCTGGATGTTCGACTCGGCGCCCGCCAGTTCGGCCGCCATCTCGAAGTTCATCACGTCACCGGTGTAGTTCTTCACGATGTGCAGCACGCCGGCTCCGGCGTCGGCCACCTTCGTCGCCTCCTGCATCTGGTCGGGCGTCGGCGAGGTGAAGACCTCACCGTTGCACGCCGCGTCGAGCATCCCGAAGCCGACGAACCCGCCATGCAGCGGCTCGTGGCCGGCTCCGCCGCCCGAGATGAGCGCGACCTTGCCCTTCGCCTTGGGGGTCGCCCGGTAGATGATGCGGTTGGCAGCATCCACTTTCAGTTCGGGATGCGCTGCCGCGACACCCACGAGGGCGTCGGCCAGCACGTTGTTCGGGTCGTTGATGAGCTTCTTCATCACTTGGCCTTCGTCTCGGTCAGAGCCTCGCGGAGGCTGGTCTTGTCGGCGCTGGTCTTCGAGATGAGCCCGAAGATCAGTGCCGCGGCGACACCGGCCGCGAGCTCGGCCAGAACGTATACCGGCCATTGCTCCCAGTGCACCTCTCCGCCGAGCAGTTGCAGCACGAGCATGGGGCCGCTGGTGCGGGCCGGGTTGATCGAAGCGCCGGTGGCCGGGGCGACCGGGATGATCGCTGCGAACACGACGAGACCGATGACGATGCCGGCGAAGCCGGGCGACGCCTTGCGGTGGATCACGCCGAAGACCGTGAACACCAGGATGAAGGTGCCGACGAACTCGGCGATGAAGGCCTGGTACACCGGGATGTCGCCGTACGCGGCGACACCGAGTCCGACATCCACCGCCTTCTGTCCCAGCACGCCCACGATGGCGAACGAGCCGACGATCGCGCCCAGCAGCTGGGCGATCAGGTAGCCCGGCACCTGGCGCCACGGGAACTTGCCGGTGACGGCCAGCCCGAGCGTGACCGCCGGGTTGATGTGGTTGCCCGAGATGTAGCCGAAAATGTAGACCGTCGCGATGACGATCGTGCCGAATGCCAGCGAGATGAATCCCAGGCTGGCCATCGTGAAGGGTGCGTCACCGTTGACGATCAACGTGGCGGGGACGGACCCCACGCCGACGAAGACCAGAAACGCGGTCCCGAGGAATTCCGCGGCGAGTTTCTGCCACGTGGTGTTCTCATCCATCTGTTCTCCTTTGAGCAGTGTGTGGGGGCAAGGTCGATTCGTTGGAACGTTATTCGACAATGTCGAATATGCTCCCGATTATCGGGTCGTGTCAAGTGCTGATCTGAACGCACCGCATAATGGCTGTACTCACTGAGGAGGACATCACGGGCATCCAGGCCATCGACCGGGCAGCAGCCGTGCTGTCGTCGTTGCAGGGCGCCCGGCACCTGGGGATCACCGAGCTCGCCGCCGCCCTCGACCTCCCGCCCTCGACTGTGCACGGCATCGTCAAGTCGCTCGCCCAGCACGGCCTCGTGGCCAAAGAGCCGAACGGTCAGCGCTACATGCTCGGCCCGGCGTTGCTGAAGCTCTCGAACGTCTACCTCGACACCCTCGACGTGCGGGCCCGCGCGATGCGCTGGACGCGAGAACTCGCCCGCCGCACCGGCCTGGCCGTGCGCCTCGGGGCTGAACTCTTCGACGAGGTCATCATCATCCACCACAACCGCCGGCCCGACGGCAGTCAGCAGATGCCCGAGACCGGGCTGTCGATCCCGGCGCACGCGTCGGCGATGGGCAAGATCCTGCTCGCCTACGACGCCGAGTACGCGTCCGGCGTTCTGGGCAAGCCGTTGCGCAGTCTGACCGGCGACACCATGACGGATGCCGCGAAACTGACCCTGGCGCTGGCCCAGATCGCCGAACGC
>JBDTQN010000064.1:0-10805 GCA_039932215.1 Pseudolysinimonas sp.
CCGGAGTGCTTGAAGCCGCCGTGGGGCATCTCGGCGACGATCGGGATGTGGGTGTTGATCCACACGCAGCCGAAGTCGAGGTGCTTTGCGAACCGCATGGCGCGGCCGTGGTCGCTGGTCCACACCGAGGATGCGAGCCCAAAGTTCACGCCGTTCGCCCATTCGAGAGCCTGCGCCTCATCCCGGAACCGCTGCACCGTGATGACGGGGCCGAAGATCTCGTTCTGCACGGCGTCGTCGTCCTGGAGCAGCCCCGAGACCACCGTCGGCGCGATGAAGTAGCCGGTGTCGCCCTGGCGCTCGCCCCCGGTCTGCACCTCGGCGTGGGAGGGCAGCCCGCCGATGACGCCCATGACGCGGTCGAATTGGCTCTGGTTGTTGACGGGTCCGAAGAACGTGTCGGCGCTGTGCGGATCACCGGTGATGATGTTCGCGCGCACGTGCGCCACCATCGCCGCGACGAACGCGTCGTGCGCGTCCTCGTGCACGAGCACCCGGGTCGCGGCGGTGCAGTCCTGACCGGCATTGAAGTAGCCGGCGATCGCGATGCCTTCGACCGCCTTCGCCATGTCGGCATCCGGGAACACGATCACCGGCGCCTTTCCGCCCAGCTCGAGATGCACGCGCTTCAGGTCGTTCGCCGCCGCTTTCGCGACCTCCATGCCGGCACGCACCGACCCGGTGATCGACACCATCTGCGGGGTCTTGTGATCGATCATCAGGCCGCCCGTGGTGCGGTCGCCGGTGATCACGTTCAGCACGCCAGGCGGCAGGAACCCGGCCGCGATCTCGGCCAACAACAGCGTCGACAGCGGAGTGCTGTCGCTCGGCTTCAGCACGGTGGTGTTGCCCGCGGCGATGGCGGGCGCGATCTTCCACACCGCCATGTTGAGCGGGTAGTTCCACGGGGTGACCTGGCCGATCACGCCGATCGGCTCGCGGCGGATCGAGCTGGTATGGCCGGGCATGTACTCCGCGGTGGCCCGGCCCTCGAGATTGCGGGCCGCCCCGGCGAAGAACCGCAGCTGATCGACGGAAAGGAGGATCTCATCCTGAACCAGGGTCGCCCGCGGCTTGCCGGTGTCTTGCGACTCGAGGTCGGCGAACTCGTCGGCGCGTCGTTCCATCTCGTCGGCGATGCGGAACAGGGCGAGCTGGCGCACGGCAGGGGTCTCTTCACCCCACACCTCGAAGGCGTCGGCCGCGGCGGCGTATGCGGCGTCGACGTCTGCGGCGGTCGAGACCGGCGATGTGGCGTAGGTCTTCTCGGTCGCGGGGTCGATCACCGCGAACGACTCGTCGGTCTCCGCCTCGACGTAGGTGCCGTTGATGAAGTTGCGCAGAACACGAGTGGCCATGCGTCCAGACTACCGATTTCGTTACTCAAACCCGTCCATGGATGCGGAATCGCTTGTGAGAGCACGTCGAGACTGACAGAATCGCTCACATGCCCGTGCGTTCGAAAGCCGTCGTGCTCGATGAGGTGTCGAAAGGCATCATCGAGCAGCTGCAAGAAGACGGGCGGCGCTCGTACGCCGAGATCGGCAAGGCCGTCGGTTTGAGCGAGGCCGCGGTGCGTCAGCGGGTGCAGAAGCTGACCGAATCGGGTGTCATGCAGGTCGTGGCCGTCACCGACCCCATGCAGCTCGGCTTCTACCGTCAGGCCATGATCGGCATCCGCGTCACCGGCGATGCGACCCGCGTGGCCGAAGAACTCGGCCGCATCGACGCCGTCGACTACGTCGTGCTCACGGCCGGCAGCTTCGACGTGCTCGCCGAGGTCGTCTGCGAAAACGACGAAGACCTCATCGAGCTTCTGAACAAGCGCATCCGGGGCATTCCCGGCGTGCAATCCACCGAGACGTTCGTGTATCTGAAACTGCACAAGCAGTTCTACAACTGGGGAACCAGGTAAAGGGAAATGACCACAACCGAGCAAGCAGTGACCACCTTCGACGACGCCGACCTGCAGCAGAAGGCGAAAGACCACCTCTGGATGCACTTCGCACGGCAGTCGGTGCTCGAAGAGCACGGCGCCCCGATCATCGTCAAGGGCGAGGGTCACCACATCTGGGACTCGAAGGGCAAGAAGTACATCGACGGGCTGTCGGGGCTCTTCGTCGTCAACGCGGGCCACGGCCGCCGCCGTCTCGCCCAGGTCGCGGCCAAGCAGGCAGAAGAGCTCGCGTTCTTCCCGATCTGGTCGTACGCGCACCCCGCCGCGATCGAGCTGGCCGACAAGCTGGCCGAGCACGCCCCCGGCGATCTGAACCGCGTGTTCTTCTCCACCGGTGGCGGCGAAGCGGTCGAGACGGCGTTCAAGCTGGCGAAGTACTACTGGAAGTTGCAGGGCCGGCCCACCAAGCACAAGGTCATCTCCCGCGCGATCGCGTACCACGGCACGCCGCAGGGCGCCCTCGCGATCACCGGCATCCCCGCGATGAAAGAGATGTTCGAGCCGGTCACCCCCGGTGGTTTCCGCGTGCCGAACACGAACTACTACCGCGCGCACGAGATGGGGTTCTCGGGCACCGAAGAGGAGTTCGGCGTCTGGAGCGCGAACCGCATCGAAGAGATGATCCAGTTCGAGGGTCCCGAGACGGTTGCGGCGATCTTCCTCGAGCCGGTGCAGAACAGCGGCGGATGCTTCCCGCCTCCCCCCGGATACTTCCAGCGGGTGCGTGAGATCTGCGACAAGTACGACGTGCTCATGGTCTCGGACGAGGTCATCTGCGCGTTCGGGCGCATCGGCCACATGTTCGGGTGCGACGCATACGGCTATGTGCCCGACATGATCACGTGCGCCAAGGGCATGACGTCGGGATACTCCCCGATCGGCGCGACCATCATCAGCGACCGCATCTACGAGCCGTTCCGCCACGGCAACACCGCGTTCTATCACGGCTACACGTTCGGCGGGCACCCGGTGTCGGCCGCGGTCGCGCTCGAGAACCTGGCGATCTTCGAAGAAGAGAAGCTGAACGAGAACGTGCGCGAGAACTCGCCCGTGTTCCGTGCGACTCTCGAGAAGCTGCTCGATCTGCCGATCGTCGGCGACGTTCGCGGCGACGGGTACTTCTTCGGCATCGAGCTCGTGAAAGACAAGACGACCAAAGAGACGTTCGACGACGACGAGTCCGAGCGGCTGCTGCGCGGGTTCCTGTCGAAGGCGCTGTTCGACGCAGGGCTGTACTGCCGTGCCGACGACCGCGGCGACCCGGTCGTGCAGCTCGCGCCGCCGCTGACCATCGGCAAGCCCGAGTTCGACGAGATCGAGGGGATCCTGCGTTCGGTGCTGACCGAGGCGTGGTCGCGACTCTGACCCCGTTCGCCTCGGCCCTGCAGACCGGCCCCGTCATCCTGGATGGCGGGCTCGGCACCCTGCTCGAAGCGCGTGGCAACGATGTCAGCAGCGCGCTGTGGTCGGCGCGCGTGTTGCACGACGACCCCGATGAGGTGCGCGCCGCGCATGCCGAGTTCTTCGATGCCGGCGCGCAGGTCGCGGTGACGGCGTCGTACCAGGTGGGTTACGACGCGTTGGCCGCGGTCGGGGTCGATCAGGGGGGCACCGACGAGTTGCTGACCCGCAGCGTCACCGTGGCCCGCCAGGCGCGCGATGAGAATCCCGGCGGGGGCTGGGTGGCCGCGTCCATCGGCCCGTACGGCGCGACGCTCGGCGACGGGTCCGAGTACCGGGGCGTCACAGGGATGAGTGTCGATGACCTGCGGCGCTGGCACCGTCGGCGCCTTCGCGTGCTCGCCGATGCCGGACCGGACCTGATCGCCGTCGAGACGATCACGTCGTTGGTCGAGATCGAGGCGATCGTGCGCGAACTCGACGGGCTGGGAGTACCCGCGTGGGTCAGTCTCACCGTCGACGCGGGAACGCTGCGATCGGGAGAGTCCCTCGCCGAGGCGTTCGCGCTGGCGGGGTCGGCCGACGAGGTTGTCGCCGTCGGTGTCAACTGCTGCTCGGCGCACGAGGTCTCGGGGGCACTCGCCGCCGCTCGCGCGGTCACTGCGCTCCCCCTGCTGGCGTACCCGAACAGCGGCGAGCAATGGGACGGTGCGTCGCGCACCTGGTCGGGCGACGACGACCTGTCAGATGAGCAGTTCCTGGTCTGGAGTGACGCGGCCGCTGCCCTCGGGGGCTGTTGCCGCATCACCCCGCAGACGATCGCGCGCATCGCGCAGACGCTCCGAGAGCACGCATGAACTACGGCGACCTCTCGTTCTGGCACGAGACCGCGGGCGACCTGACCCCGCGTGCGCCGCTCGCGGGCGACGTGGATGCCGACGTCGCCATTGTGGGCGGCGGCCTGACCGGGCTCTGGACGGCCTGGTATCTGCTCGAGCGCGAGCCCGGACTGAAGGTCGTCGTGCTCGAGAAAGAGATCGCGGGGTTCGGCGCGTCGGGGCGCAATGGAGGTTGGGCGAGCGCGTTGTTCCCGCGGTCGGCGGCATCGCTCGAGCGCGCCCACGGCCACGACGCCGCGGTGGCGATGAGGCGGGCGATGGTCGCCACCGTCGACGAGGTCGGACGGGCAGCGGCGAGCGCCGGCATCGACATCGATTACGCGAAGGGCGGCACGATCGACTACGCCCGCTCCCGCGTGCAGCTCGCCGCCGCGAAGGCGGAGGTCGCGGAGGCACGGGCGTTCGGGGTCGACGAGTTCGAGCTGTGGGGGCCCGACCGGGTGAAGGCCGCGGGAGCGCTGGGCGCCCTCTTCGACCGGGCGTGCGCCCGCATCCATCCGGCCAAGCTGGTGCGCGGTCTCGCCGCCGCCGTCGAGGCGCGCGGAGCCGTGATCGCCGAGCAGACCGAGGTGCTCGACTACCGCTCGGGTCATGTCGAGACCACTCGCGGCGCCGTCACGTGCGATCGCCTGGTCATCGCGACCGAGGGATATGGCGCGACCCTGCGGGCGACGCACCGGCGCGTGCTCCCTCTCTATTCGCTGATGATCGCGACCGAGCCGCTGCCTGACGCGTTCTGGGACGAGATCGGCATCGCGCACGGGAAGACATTCGCCGACTTCCGGCATCTGGTGATCTATGGCCAGCGCACGGCCGACAACCGCTTCGCGTTCGGCGGCCGGGGCGCCCGCTACCACTGGGGCAGCGCGATCAAGTCGGCGTACGACCGGGTGCCGCGGGTATTCGACCACCTGCAGCGCACGCTCGTCGACCTGTTTCCCGCCGCTCGGGATGCCGCGGTCACCCATCGCTGGGGCGGCCCGCTGGGTGTGCCCCGCGATTGGCACGCGACCGCCTCGTACGATCCCGCGCAACGCGTGGCGTGGGCGGGCGGCTACGTCGGCGACGGGCTCTCGACGACCAACCTTGCCGGCCGCACCCTCGCCGACCTGCTCACGGCAGCCGACACCGAGTTGACGCGGCTGCCCTGGGTGAATCACCACTCCCCCTCGTGGGAGCCCGAGCCGCTGCGCTTCGCGGGCGCGAACGCCGGGATGCTGGCGATGCAGTTCGCCGACATCGAAGAACGCGTCACGAAACGCCGCTCACTGATCGCCCGCGTGATGGGACCGCTGGTCGGTCATTGAGCGCTGAACGTCGGCTGGGAGTCGCTTCGACGACGACAAGGCCGCGACAGACTCGACGCATGACGACCGCGACCGTGTCCACGGCATCCACTGACCAGCGACCGGGTACCGGTCGTTCTGTGCTGGCTCTCGTGTTGTTCCTCGCGATCGCGTTCGGTGTCGCGGCTCTCGGAAGCGTTGCCACCTTCCAGAATGTCGAGGGCTGGTATGCCGACGCCGACAAGGCGTTCTGGAATCCCCCGAACGTCGTATTCGGGCCGGTCTGGACCGTGCTCTACACGCTCATGTCCGTCGCGGCCTGGCTGGTGTGGCGTCGGCCCGCCTCGCACGAACGCCGCCGCGCGCTCGGCGCCTACATCGCGCAACTCGCGCTGAACGCGATCTGGACCCCGGTGTTCTTCGGGCTCTACCCGCTGATCGGCGCACCGGCTTTGTGGCTGGCGCTCGCCATCATCCTGGCCTTGGATGTCATGGTGCTGATCACGATGCTGCGCTTCTGGCCGGTGCGCAAGATCGCCGCCGTGCTGCTGATCCCCTACTGGGCGTGGGTGCTGTACGCGACGACGCTGAACGCGGCGCTCGCGGTCATGAACTAGGGAAGAGCGCCTCGATCTCGGCGAGTTCCGCCGCATCCGGTCGCCACCCGTTGCCCGCCGCCGCGTTCGCGACGACCTGCTCGGGGCGGGTGGCCCCCGCGATCACGCTTGACAGGCCGGGGTGCGCGAGGAACCAGCCGAACGTGCCCTCGAGCATCGAGATGCCGCGTTGGGCGCAGAACGCCGCGAACGCCTCGATCGCGTCCCAGGGTGCGTCGTCGGCGACATGTGGCCGCTGGCGCATGATGCGAGTGTCGGCGGGGCGCTCGGTGCGCGTGAACTTGCCCGTGAACAGGCCGTTGGCGAGCGGGAAGTACGGAAGGAACCCGATGCCCATCGCCTCGGCGACCGACAGAACGTTCTCGGCGGCGCGCTCGAGGAGGCTGTATTCGTTCTGCACCGAGACGAATGACGTGGTGCCGATCCGCTGCGCCTGGTTGGTGGCGTTCGCGAGCTCGGATACCGAGAAATTCGAGCACCCGATCTGACCGACCTTGCCCTCGTGCACCAACTCGTCGAGGGCGGCGAGCGTCTCTTCGATCGGGGTGAGCGGGTCAGGGGTGTGCAGCTGGTACAGGTCGATGGTCTCGATGCCGAGGCGGGTGAGCGAACCCTCGATCGCGGCGCGGATGTACGGGCGAGATCCCATCGACGCGCCGTCTGCCAGTGCCGGAGCCATCTGCTGGTGTCCGAACTTCGTGGCGATCACGGCCTCGTCGCGACGTCCACGCAGGGCCTCCCCCAGCATCCGCTCGCTCAGGCCGAACTCCTTGCCGTAGACGTCGGCGGTGTCGAAGAACGTGACGCCGTGATCGAGAGCGGCCGTGACGACGGCGTTCGTGCCCTCCTGCTGCTCGGTGAGGGTGCCGGGGCGACCGAGGTTGTTGCAGCCGAGCCCGACAACCGAGACGGCGAGGGATGAGGTGCCGAGTGGGCGGGATTCCATACGTCGAGGCTATCCGGGGCCCTGCGTCTCCTCCTCCCCAGGCACCGCTCGCGGGCCCCGCGATGCGATGTCCGATTCCCGCGAGTCGTTGTCGTTCGTCCGGTCTACTCTCGGACCATGCAGACCCCGACAGACACCCCGGTCGCCCTCCGACGCATGGCGAGCCCCATCGGCCGCCTCGAGATCGTCAGCAACGGCGAGGCCATCACGTCGCTGTCCATCGAACGCGACGGCGCCCTCCCCCACGACGAGTTGCCCGAGCAGGGCGACCCGATCCTCGACCGCGCGCTTGCGCAACTCGACGAGTACTTCGCGGGCCACCGTCGCGACTTCGATCTTCCGCTGTCGCTGGCCGGCAGCGCGTTCCAGCTGGCGGTGTGGGAACAGCTGGTCGATCTCGAATTCGGCGAGGTCGTCTCGTACGGCGAGGTCGGCATGGCGACGGGGCGTCCGGCGGCAGGCCGCGCGGTCGGCGGGGCCGTGGGCGCGAACCCGATCCCGATCATCGTGCCGTGCCACCGTGTCCTCGGCAGCGACGGGCGCATCACCGGTTACAGCGGTGGCGAGGGCATCCCGACGAAGTCGTGGCTGCTCGCGCATGAGGGCATCCCGCACAGCGTTCCGGCATCCGCCCGCGGGGGTCAGCTCGAACTGGATCTCGGCGCGACCGACGCAGCGTGAACCCGTCCGTCATCGTCGACGACGACGACGGTCGAGCGCGGTGCGCCTGGGCCGGATCCGACGCGGAGTACCAGCGCTACCACGACGAAGAATGGGGCACCCCGCTGCACGGCGACCGCCCGCTGTTCGAGAAGCTCAGCCTTGAGGGATTCCAGGCGGGCTTGTCGTGGATCACGATCCTCCGCCGCCGGCCGACGTTCCGTGCCGCGTTCGCGCAGTTCGACATCGACGCGGTCGCGGCGTTCGATGACGACGATGTCGAACGCCTCATGAACGATCCCGGCATCATCCGCAATCGCGCCAAGGTCGAGGCAACCATCTCGAACGCACGCCTGACCCGCGACCTCGTTCGTGACGAGCCGGGCGCACTCGATTCGCTGCTCTGGGGGTTCGCTCCGGCTGCACGCGCGGCTGCCCCGCAGACGCTCGCCGACCTCCCGGCGACGACCGCCGAGTCGACGGCCGCGAGCAAAGCGCTCAAGAAGCTCGGCTACCGGTTCGTGGGACCGACCACGATCTACGCGCTCATGCAGTCGTCAGGGATGGTCGACGATCACGTAGTGGGCTGCTGGCGCGCGGCACCGTAGCCGGGCGACCCGTACCCGGCCATCGGCGGCGGGTACCCCGCGGCGGCGAGCAGCTCGGGCTCGTAACGCTCATGCGGCTGGGCCAACAGAATGCACCACAGCCACGGCAAGAAGATGCCGAGCACCACCCACACGCTGTCCTTGCGGAACGCGATGTCGCTGCGGTACATCCCCAGCACCTCGAACACCCGCGCCACGATCGACGCCGGTGTCAGATACAGCAACGCGATCGCTCCCGGCTGGCCGCCCACCTTCAGCCACGTCCAATGGTTGTAGATCGGCACCCACGCGATCCCGCGAGACACCCCGACCTTCACGAAGAACATCCCGAGTGTGATTCCCGTCAGCACGTACTGCACGAGCAGGATGACGACGATCAGACCCAGATAGGCCAACAGGATGACGGTGACACCGGCCGCGGTGTCGTTGCCCAGAGGATCCACCGCATCAGACTACGAGATCGAGTTCGCCCGGTGCGCCGCGCTCCAGTCGCACGCCGGCCGACCGCGCCCAGGTCAGCAAGGCATCCACATCGTCGTGCACCCCGCCCGCCTCGATCAGACCGCGCACAAACTCGCCCTTGCCTGTCTTGTTGAAGTGGTTCAGCGCGCGCCGCCGCCCCGTGGCGTCTTCGCTCACCAAGCGAACGAAGACGGCATCATCCCGTGACGGCAAGGGGCCGAGCTTCGCATACGCCTCCGAACGCAGGTCCAGCAGCAGGCCGGGGGTCTGCGCGAGCACGTCGGCGATGGGCGCACGCCACAGCCGGCCGAGGGCGACTCCGGGCAGACGGGAATCGTGCGAGAGCCGATAGGCGGGAATCGGGTCCAGAGCGTTCGTCAGACCGAAGGCGGCCGACGCGATCGCGACGTGCCGCCCCGCGAAGGCACGCTGATCTGCGCTCAGCGTCGCCGCATCCAGAGCCTCGTACAGCACCCCGTCGTACCGGTCGATCGCGGGCATCACCGGTGAGGTCAGGATGACGCGGTTGCGCGCCGCTTCAGACGCCAGCGTCGCGCCGAGGCGCAAACCAGCCGTCGCCGCAGCCAGGTTGCGCGACAGCCGGCGCGCGGCGTCGACGGCTGCCCGGCGGGGCTTCGTCAGACTCGGGTACGACAGGGCGGCGAAGTCGAGCTTCGTGCCCTCGTCACCGCCGGCCCGCTTGGTCTCGGACGGCGGAAGCAGGATCAGCATCAGCTCTGCAGAAAGGTGAGCGCCTGCTCGATGTTGACGCCGAGCGGACGCACCGAGTCGAGGGTGACGCGCGGAACCGCCGCGGACTCACCGGCGAACGGCTCCCACTCTTCCAGGCTCTGCTCGACGGCGTACGTGTCGACCTTCGCATGGCGACCGGCCCGTGCCGCTAGTCGCTCACGATGCACCTCCGGATCGGAGCAGACCACCTCGATGAACCTCAGCGTCGCGTTCTGACGCGCTGCCAGCCGCACCCACTGCTCCCGCGCCGGCTCGACCGCGTTGACCGCGTCGATCACCACACCGCGACCGCCGGCGAGCACGCTCTCGGCCATCGCCTCGGCGACCAGGTACGCGGCAAGACCCGTCGGCTGCGCCGAGTCGATCCCCGCGCTCAGAATCGCCGACTCGATGGGATCTACCGACAGCACCGGCATGCCGAGACGATTACCGACGACCTCGGCGATCGTGCTCTTGCCCGCGGCGGGAAGCCCCGCCGTGACCACCAGCATCGGAAGCGTCGCCGCTTCGGTCGCCGCCCCCAGATCGGTCATGTCCGTCTCAGCCGCTCGTCGTCCGGAACTCAGGTCAGCTCGGCGGTCCCGGCGACGATCTGCACGACATCGGCCTGCACCGAGAGGAAGCCCTCGTCGGCCTTGGCCGTGATGACCGACCCGTCGGTGGTGGTGATGCGCACCTCGCCCTCGGCGAGCACGCCGAGCACTGGCTCGTGGCCGGCCAGGATGCCGATCTGGCCGATCGTGGTGCGCGCGACGACCTGCCGTGCCTCGCCGCTCCACACCTCGTGGTCGGCAGACACGACACTCACGTTGAGCACGCGGGGACCGGCGTCAGCCATGGCTAGCCGTTCTCCTTCTGGATCTGCGCCCAGCGCTCTTCCACGTCGCCGATCGAACCGACGTTGAAGAACGCCTGCTCGGCCACCGAATCGAAGTCGCCGCGCACGATGGCGTCGAACGACTCGATGGTGTCTTTCAGCGGAACAGTCGAACCCTCGACACCGGTGAACTTCTTCGCCATGTAGGTGTTCTGCGACAGGAACTGCTGGATGCGGCGCGCACGCGACACCGTGATCTTGTCTTCTTCTGACAGCTCATCGACACCGAGGATGGCGATGATCTCCTGCAGTTCTTTGTTCTTCTGCAGGATCTGCTTCACCGACGTCGCGACGCGGTAGTGGTCCTCGCCCAGGTAGCGGGGGTCCATGATGCGGCTG